>NZ_JBPCSJ010000564.1:0-1725 GCF_051007235.1 Hydrogenophaga sp.
AAGAAGGAGATGGTGCGAAGCAGTTGATTGGCGTGTTATCGCCGTTCGAACTGATGTGAGGTTTTCTCAACTGAAGGACAGGCCTTTGGACTGCAAGACACTGAGCCATCCCTGTCGCGACATACATATCAATGAAAATCCCGGCTCTCCGGCGCCAGCCGGCCCAGCAGCGGGTTGAGGTTTTCCAGGCGGCCGGCGATCAGGTTGCAGACCGCGCCGTCGCGTTGCCAGACGCCGTGCACGCCCATCAGGCGTGAGCCGGTGAGTTCGCTGCGCTGGCGTTCGCGCAGCGCGCGCCAGACGATGACCTGTACGGTGCCGGTTTCGTCTTCCAGCGTCACGAAGACCACGCCCTTGGACGTGCCGGGTTGCTGGCGGCAGGTGACGATGCCGCAGGCGCGCACCAGGCGGCCGTCGGGTGCGGTTTTCAGTTGCTCGGCGGTCATGAAGCGGCGTGTGTTCAGCCGCTCGCGCAGCAGGGCCAGCGGGTGGCGGCGCAGGGTCAGGCCGGTGGACGTGTAGTCCCAGACGATGGCCTCGCCTTCGGGGGCTTCTTCCAGGTTGAGCGCCGCTTCGTTGACCGGGGCGCGGCGCAGGATGGCGGGGGCGGCCTGCAGGGCGGATGCGTCCCACACCTGCTGGCGGCGGTGGCCGGCCAGGCTGTGCAGCGCATCCCCTGCTGCGAGGTGTTGCAGGGCCTGGCGGTCGAGTTGTGCGCGCAGCGCGAGGTCTTCGGTGCTGGCGAACGGTTGCTCGTCGCGGGCGGTGCTGATGCGTTGTGCTTCTTCTTTTGAAAGGCCGCTGACCAGCCGCAACCCCAGCCGCACCGCCGGGTGGCCCGGCGCATCGGGCGGCGGCATGTCTTCCAGCGTGCAGTCCCAGTCGCTGTGGGCCACGTCCACCGGCCGCACCACCACGCCGTGGCGTTGCGCGTCCTGCACCAGCTGGCTGGGGGAATAGAAGCCCAGCGGCTGGCTGTTGAGCATGGCGGCCAGGAACTCGGCCGGGTGGTGGCGTTTGATCCAGCAGCTGTCGTAGACCAGCAGCGCGAAGCTGACCGCGTGGCTTTCGGGGAAGCCGTAGCTGGAGAAGCCCTTGACCTGTTCGACCACGCGCTGCGCAAAGTCCAGCGGGTAGCCGTTGCGCGTCATGCCGTCGATGAGGCGGTGTTCGTAGGCGCCCAGGCCGCCGTTGCGCCGCCACGCGCCCATGGCGCGGCGCAGGCCATCGGCTTCGCCGGGGGTGAAGTCGGCCGCGATCATGGCGATCTGCATGCACTGCTCCTGGAACACCGGCACGCCCAGCGTGCGCTCCAGCGCGGCTTCGAGCCCCTTGGGGTAGTCCACCGGCTCCAGGCCCTGGCGGCGCCTCAGGTAGGGGTGCACCGCGCCGCCCTGGATGGGGCCGGGCCGCACCAGCGCGACCTCGACCACCAGGTCGTAGAAGCAGCGCGGCTGCAGGCGCGGCAGCATGGCCATCTGCGCGCGGCTTTCGATCTGGAACACGCCCACGGTGTCGGCGGCGCAGATCATGTCGAAGGTGGCTGCGTCCTTGTCGGGGATGGTGTGGATGGGCATGGGCCGGCCGCGCCGCTGGCCGATGAAGTCCAGCGACTTGCGGATGGCCGTGAGCATGCCCAGCGCCAGCACGTCAACCTTGAGCAGGCCCATGGCGTCGAGGTCGTCCTTGTCCCACTGGATCACGGTGCGGTCGGGCATGGACGCG
>NZ_JBPCSJ010000565.1:0-4747 GCF_051007235.1 Hydrogenophaga sp.
ACCGGCGGGATGTAGATTTCGGCCAGCTTCTCGGAGGCGCCGATGATCAACCCACCGACGATGGCGCCCGGCACCGATGTGAACCCGCCGAGGATCAGCACCGGCAGTGCCTTGAGCGCCGTGAACGTGAGCGCAAACTGGACGCCATTGCGCGCACCCCACATCATGCCGGCGACCAGCGCGACGAACCCGGCGACACCCCAGACGATGGCCCAGATATGCTGCAGCGGGATGCCGATCGACAGCGCCGCCTGGTGGTCGTCGGCCACTGCGCGCAGGGCGCGGCCGGTGCTGGTCTTCTGGAAGAACAGCGACAGGGCGGCCACCAGGATGGCCGCGATGACGGCCGCGATGATGTCCTCCTGGTTCACCAGCACGCCGCCTTCGAACACGCTCTCGAACAGGAACACCGGGTCCTTGGGCATGCCGACGTCGATCGGGTAGATGTCGCTGCCGAAGATGGTCTGGCCCAGGCCGTCGAGGAAGTAGGTGATGCCCAGCGTGGCCATCAGCAGCGTCACGCCTTCCTGGTTCACCAGGTGGCGCAGCACCAGCCGCTCAATGAGCCAGGCCAGGATGAACATGCAGCCGGCGGCGATGAAGAAGGCGATGATGTTCCCCAGCAGCTTGCTTTCCAGCCCCAGCCACTGCGGGATCCACTCGGAGAAACGGGCCATCGCCAGCGCGGCGAACAGAACCATCGCGCCTTGAGCAAAGTTGAAGACGCCCGAGGCCTTGAAGATCAGCACGAAGCCCAGTGCCACCAGCGAATAGAGCATGCCGGCCATCAGGCCGCCGAGCAGTGTTTCCAGAAAGAATCCCATGGTGTGTCTCCGCGTTCAGTGTGAGGTGCCCAGATAGGCACTGATCACTTCTTCGTTGTTGCGCACTTCGTCGGGGGTGCCATCGCCGATCTTCTTGCCGTAGTCCAGCACCACGACACGGTCGGAGATGTCCATCACCACGCCCATGTCGTGCTCGATCAGCACGATGGTGGTGCCGAACTCGTCGTTCACGTCCAGGATGAAGCGGCTCATGTCCTGCTTCTCTTCCAGGTTCATGCCGGCCATGGGTTCGTCCAGCAGCAACACCTGCGGCTCCATGGCCAGGGCGCGGCCCAGGTCGACGCGCTTTTGCAGGCCGTAGGGCAGCTGGCCCACCGGGGTCTTGCGGAAGGCCTGGATCTCCAGGAAGTCGATGATGTGCTCGACGAACTCGCGGTGCTGTTCCTCTTCGCGCTGGGCCGGACCGATGCGCAGCGCTTGCAGGAAGAGGTTGCTCTTCATGCGCAGGTTGCGGCCGGTCATGATGTTGTCGATCACGCTCATGCCCTTGAACAGCGCCAGGTTCTGGAAGGTGCGGGCGATGCCCATCTCGGCCACCTGCCGGCTGTTCATGTGCTTGAAGTTCTGGCCGCGGAAGGTGACGCTGCCTTCTTGCGGCGAGTACACGCCGTTGATGCAGTTGAGCATCGAGCTCTTGCCGGCGCCGTTGGGGCCGATGATGGCGCGCACCTCGTGTTCCTTCACATTGAAGGAAATGTCGGTCAGTGCCTTGACGCCGCCAAAGCGCAGGCTGATGTTCTGGACGTCAAGGATGACGTCGCCGATTTTCTTGGTCATTGAGCCCCCACGCTGGTCATTTCATGTACTGCGCCGCCCCCCAGGGGGGCTTTCGCAACTTGGAGCGGTCCTGCGTTGCTCATGCTGCGGCCTTCACGGGTGCAAACGTCTTGGCATCGCCGATCTTCAGCGTGGCGCTCACGCTGCCGGTGCGGCCGTCTTCGAACTTGACCTGGGTTTCGATGTACTGCTCGCTCTTGCCGCTGTAGAGCGCGTCCACCAGGGCGCTGTACTTGTCCGCGATGAAGCCGCGGCGGACCTTGTTGGTGCGGGTGAGTTCGCCGTCGTCGGCGTCCAGTTCCTTGTGCAGCACCAGGAAGCGGCTGATCTGGCTGCCGGCCAGCAGGGTGTCGCGGCTGAGGTCGGCGTTGACCTTCTCCACGCAGTCGCGGATCAGCTCATACACCTCGGGTTTGCCGGCCAGGTCGGTGTACCCGGCGTAGGGCAGGTTGCGGCGCTCGGCCCAGTTGCCCACGGCCTCGAAGTCGATGTTGACCATCACGCAGACCTTCTCGCGCTGGTCGCCGTAGGCCACCACTTCCTTGATCTGCGAGAAGAACTTGAGCTTGTTCTCGACGTACTTGGGCGCGAACATGGCGCCGTCGTTGGCGCCGCCCTTGATGCGGCCCACGTCCTTGACGCGGTCGATGATCTTGAGGTGGCCCGAAGCGTCGATGAAGCCGGCGTCGCTGGTGTGGTACCAGCCGTCCGCGGTCAGCACCTCCTCGGTGGCCTTGGGGTTCTTGTAGTACTCCTTGAGCAGGCCGGGCGACTTCACCAGGATCTCGCCGGACTCGGACAGCTTGATCTCCACGCCCTCGCAGGGCACGCCCACGGTGTCGGCGCGCGCTTCGTGGTCGGGCTGCAGGCAGACGAACACGGCGGTTTCGGTCGAGCCGTAGAGCTGCTTGAGGTTGATGCCGATGCTGCGGTAGAAGCTGAACAGGTCGGGGCCGATGGCTTCGCCGGCGGTGTAGGCCACGCGCACACGGCTCATGCCCAGGCTGTTGCGCAGCGGGCCGTAGACGAAGAGGTTGCCCAGCGCGTACTTGAGGTTGTCCACCAGACCGACCGACTTGCCATCCATCTTGGCCGGACCGATGCGGCGCGCCACGTCCATGAAGGTGTGGAACATCTTGCGCTTGAGCGCGCCCGCGTCTTCCATGCGGATCATCACCGTGGTGAGCAGGCCTTCGAACACCCGCGGCGGCGCGAAGTAGTAGGTGGGGCCCACTTCCTTGAGGTCGATGGTGACGGTGGCGCCCGACTCGGGGCAGTTCACCACGTAACCGGCCACCAGCCACTGCGCGTAGCTGAAGATGTTCTGACCGATCCAGGCCGGCGGCAGGTAGGCCAGCACTTCGTCCTTTTCGGTCAGCTTGTCAAAGCGTGCACCCACGTCGGCGCGGTCGATCAGCGTGCTGTGCGTGTGCACCACACCCTTGGGGTTGCCGGTCGTGCCCGAGGTGAAGAACATCGCGGCCACGTCGGCCGGCTGGGCTTTCTCGATCTCTTCCTTGAAGAAGTCGGGGTGGGCCTTGGCGAAGGCCTGGCCCGCGCCCACCAGCTCTTCCAGGCCACCCAGGCCGGGCTGGTCGTAGTTGCGCAGGCCGCGCGGGTCGTCGTAGAAGATGTGCTGCAACTGCGGGCACTGCGGCTGGATCTCCAGCATTTTGTCGACCTGTTCCTGGTCTTCCACCACTGCGAAGCGCACCTCGGCGTTGTTGATGGGGAACACGCATTCGCCACCCACCGCGTCCTGGTACAGCGGGATCGGGATCGCGCCCAGCGACTGCGCGGCCAGCATGGTCGCGTACAGCCGCGGGCGGTTGGCGCCGATGACCACCATGTGCTCGCCGCGGGTCAGGCCGGCCTGGTGCAGGCCGCAGGCAATCGCCTGGACCAGCTGCGCCATGGCCGACCAGCTGGTGGTCTGCCAGATACCGTATTCCTTTTCGCGCATGGCGGGAGCGTCGGGGCGCCGGGCCGCGTGGTCCAGCAACAGCCGGGGGAACGTCGTTTGCATGGGGCTTGTCTCCTTGGGTCTTCCGCCGCCCAAAGGGGGCTGGAAGACGGTCACCGTCCGATACCGATGGGGCGGATAGTAGGCCGATGTTTGACGTTATGTTGTCGGTGCGACGACAATTGAGGGGTCAACCCAGCTAGGACTTTCCCTAGGCCGCCAGCCGTCCTTCCCCAGCCCCATGGCCTTTCCTCACCCCGTCCGATCCGGCTCCGCGCTGCGCGCCAGCGCGCGGCCTGCGTCCGCCAGCGAGCTGTCGGAAATTCCCTGGCTCAAGGGCCTGACCGACGAAGAGCGCCAGCGCGCGCTGGACGCGGTGGTGGTCAGCGAGGTGCAGGTGGGCGAATTCATCTGCCGCATCGGCCGCCCCGCCACCTACTGGTTTGGCCTGCTCGACGGTCTGCTCAAGATGAGCAACGACGATTCGCAAGGCGCGGTCATCACCTTCACCGGCGTGGCGCCCGGCGGCTGGTTCGGCGAAGGCACGGTGCTCAAGCGCGAGCACTACCGCTACAACATCCAGGCCCTGCGCAAGAGCCGCGCAGCGGGCCTGCCGGTGGACACCTTCCACTGGCTGCTGGACCACTCCATCGGCTTCAACCGTTTCGTGATGAACCAGCTCAACGAGCGCCTGGGCCAGTTCATCGCTGCGCGCGAGATCGACCGCATCAACAACCCCGATCTGCGCGTCGCCCGCAACCTGGCCGCGCTGTTCCACCCGCTGCTCTCGCCCAACGTCGGCGGCGTGCTGCGCATCACCCAGCAGGAACTGGCCTACCTGGTGGGTCTGTCGCGCCAGCGCGTGAACGAAGCGCTGACCACGCTGTCGGCCAAGGGCTGGATCCGCGTGGAGTACGGCGGGCTGCGGGTGCTGGATCTGCAGGCGCTGCGCAGCGGAGAGCTCTGAATCCGAACGCTGTCGTGGGATCATCGGCGCATGACCGAAAAGCCCAAGACCCTGCAACTCAAACCCAAGTCGGTGGCGGACAAGCCCGCTGCGCCCCGTGCGCCCGTTCGTCCGCGGGGACCGGCCCGGGCACGCCCCCTTTCGGAAGTGCAGGCCGAACGCGCCGCACGCGATGCCGCCTGGGCGGCCTACAAC
>NZ_JBPCSJ010000566.1:0-25347 GCF_051007235.1 Hydrogenophaga sp.
GGCATCCAGTTCCACCACGGCGTCAAAGTGTGCACCGGGGTCCGATTGCAGCGTCTTCCAGTAGGCCACGGCCTGGTCCCACTCCAAGCCGGTGGGCGAGAGCGGGCGGCCCTTGACGTAATCGATGGTCTTTTCGTCCACCGCCACCAGACCGGCGCGTGCGCCGCCCTCGATGGCCATGTTGCAGACCGTCATGCGGCCTTCCATGCTCAGCGAGCGGATGGCCGAGCCACCGAACTCGATGGTGTAACCGGTGCCACCGGCGGTGCCGATCTTGCCGATGATGGCCAGCACGATGTCCTTGGCGGTCACGCCTTTGGCCAGCTGCCCTTCGACCTTGACCAGCATGTTCTTGGCCTTCTTGGCCAGCAGGGTCTGCGTGGCCATGACGTGCTCGACCTCGCTGGTGCCGATGCCGTGGGCCAGCGCACCGAAGGCGCCGTGGGTGCTGGTGTGACTGTCGCCGCACACCACCGTCATGCCCGGCAGGGTGGCGCCGTTCTCGGGACCGATCACGTGCACGATGCCCTGGCGTTTGGACATGAAGGGGAAGAACGCTGCGGCGCCGAATTCGGCGATGTTGCTGTCCAGCGTGGTGATCTGCTCTTTGCTGATCGGGTCGGTGATGCCGTCGTAGCCGCGTTCCCAACCGGTGGTGGGTGTGTTGTGGTCGGCGGTGGCCACCACCGAGCTGACCCGCCAGACCTTGCGACCCGCCTGGCGCAGGCCTTCAAACGCCTGCGGGCTGGTCACTTCGTGGACGAGGTGGCGATCGATGTAGAGGACGGCAGTGCCGTCCTCTTCGGTATGGACGACGTGTTCGTCCCAGATCTTGTCGTAGAGCGTGCGTCCCATGGAGTGTCCTGTGGGGTCTGTGGAACCCGCGATTTTATTCGTTCAAAAAGACAACGCCCGCAGCGCGGTGGCGTGCGGGCGTTGGACCGGCAGCAGGCGGCAGCCTGCTGGGGGTCGTGTCGCTCAGCGCTTGAAGCCAGCCGGCACGTCGCGGCGGGCGGCACCGGTGAACAGCTGGCGCGGGCGGCCGATCTTGTACTCGGGGTCGGCCAGCATTTCGTTGAGCTGGGCGATCCAGCCCACGGTGCGGGCCAGCGCGAAGATGCCGGTGAACAGGCTGACCGGGATGCCGATCGCGCGCTGCACAATGCCGGAGTAGAAGTCCACGTTCGGGTAGAGCTTGCGCTGAACGAAGTAGTCGTCTTCCAGGGCGATCTTTTCCAGTTCCTTGGCCAGCTTGAACAGCGGGTCGTTTTCCAGGCCCAGCTCGGCCAGCACTTCGTTGCAGGTTTCCTGCATCAGCTTGGCGCGCGGGTCGTAGTTCTTGTACACGCGGTGACCGAAACCCATCAGCTTGACGCCGGAGTTCTTGTCCTTGACCTTTTCCATGAACTCACCGACTTTGGCCACGCCGCCCTGGCGCTGGATGTCTTCCAGCATGTTCAGGCAGGCTTCGTTGGCACCGCCGTGGGCGGGGCCCCACAGGCAGGCCACGCCGGCCGAAATGGCGGCAAACGGGTTGGTGCCCGACGAGCCGCACAGGCGCACGGTGGAGGTGGAGGCGTTCTGCTCGTGGTCGGCGTGAAGGATGAAGATGCGGTCCAGCGCCTTTTCCAGCACCGGGTTGACCTTGTATTCCTCGCACGGCGTGCCGAACATCATGCGCAGGAAGTTGCCCGAGTAGCTCAGGTCGTTGCGCGGGTACATGTAGGGCTGGCCGACGCCGTACTTGTAGGACATGGCCACCAGTGTGGGCCTCTTGGCGATCAGACGGATCGCGGCGATGCGGCGGTGTTCCGGGTTGTTGATGTCGGTGCTGTCGTGGTAGAAGGCCGACAGGGCGCCGACCAGGCCGGTCAGCACGGCCATCGGGTGGGCGTCACGGCGGAAGCCGCGCAGGAAGAACTGCATCTGCTCGTTGACCATCGTGTGGTTGATCACGAGCTTGTGGAAGTCGCCACGCTCCTTCTCGTTGGGCAGTTC
The DNA here is from genome assembly GCF_051007235.1 of Hydrogenophaga sp. Lineage (GTDB taxonomy): Bacteria > Pseudomonadota > Gammaproteobacteria > Burkholderiales > Burkholderiaceae_C > Hydrogenophaga. The sequence goes on from NZ_JBPCSJ010000566.1 coordinate 1,999, forward strand.
GCCGTTCAGCAGCAGGTAGCAGGTGTCGAGGTAGTCGGACTGTGTGGCCAGCTGCTCGATCGGGTAGCCGCGGTACAGCAGTTCACCCTTGTCGCCGTCGATGTAGGTGATGGCCGACTGGCAGGAAGCGGTGGACAGGAAGCCGGGGTCGTAGGTGAACATGCCGGTCTGTGCGTACAGCTTGCGGATGTCGATCACGTCCGGACCGATGCTGCCGCCGTACACCGGCATTTCAACGCTGGGGCTGCCATTGGAGAACGACAGGGTGGCTTAGTTGTCTACGAGTTTCATGCGGTTTCCTTGTTGGAGAGGCTTCAAACGGGTCGCCGGGCGGCGATCAGCATGCCCAGCACGTGCACGACGTCGGGGCGGGCCAGATCGCCCTCGGGTTTCTTGCGAACCAGCAACAGATCGAGCAGGTCGTTGTCGGAAAGGTCCATTAGAACGCCCAGAGCTTCGGCTTGGCTGACGGTCAAGCCAGATTCGTGCCGGGCGAAGAACTGTTCAATGAACAGGTCGTTTTCCAGCAAGCCGCGGCGGCAGCGCCAGCGCAGCTTGCTCAGGGCACGCGGATCGAGCAGGGCGTCGCCGGGGCTGCTGGTGTCCATGGTGTGTCGATGTGCAGGCGGCCTCAGACGGCGCGCTTGACCATCAGTTCCTTGATCTTGCCGATCGCCTTGGTCGGGTTCAGGCTCTTGGGGCAGACGTCCACACAGTTCATGATGGTGTGGCAGCGGAACAGGCGGTACGGGTCTTCCAGGTTGTCCAGACGTTCGCTGGTGGCCTGGTCGCGGCTGTCGGCGATGAAGCGGTAGGCCTGCAGCAGACCGGCCGGGCCGACGAACTTGTCCGGATTCCACCAGAAGCTGGGGCAGCTGGTCGAGCAGCTGGCGCACAGGATGCACTCGTACAGTCCGTTGAGCTCTTCACGCTCTTCGGGGCTCTGCAGGCGCTCACGCTGGGGCGCCGGCGTCTCGTTGATCAGGTACGGCTTGATCGAGTGGTACTGCTTGAAGAACAGCGTCATGTCCACGATCAGGTCGCGCACCACTGGCAGGCCGGGCAGCGGCTTGAGCACGATGTCGCCCTTGAGCGTGTTCATGTTGGTCAGGCAGGCCAGACCGTTCTTGCCGTTGATGTTCATCGCGTCCGATCCGCACACGCCTTCGCGGCAGGAGCGGCGGAAGGAGATGGAGGGATCGACTTTCTTGAGCTTCATCAGCGCGTCGAGCAGCATGCGCTCCTGGCCGTCGAGCTCGACCTGGATGGTCTGCATGTACGGCTTGGCGTCCTTTTCCGGGTCGTAGCGGTAGATCTTGAATGTGCGAAGGGCCATGGTGTTGTTCTCCGGGCTTCGTGAGGCGAGGCTTGGGGGCTTAGAAGGTGCGGACCTTCGGGGGCACGGACGCCACGGTCAGCGGCTGCAGGTTGACGGGCTTGTACGACAGGCTGTTGGTGGCGCTGTCCCACAGCGTGTGCTTCATCCACTCAGCGTCGTTGCGACCCAGCGGGAACTGGGCGTCGTCGGCCGGGCGCTCGTAGTCGTTCACCGTGTGGGCGCCACGGCATTCCTTGCGGGCCGCAGCCGACGTCATGGTGGCCTGAGCGGCTTCGATCAGGTTGTCCACTTCCAGCGCTTCAATACGCGCGGTATTGAAGATCTTGGACTTGTCGGCCAGCGTGATCGCGTTCACGCGTGCGCGCATGGCGTTGATCTTCTGCACGCCCTCGTCCATCGACGCCTGGGTGCGGAACACGCCCGCGTGCTGCTGCATGGTCGCGCGGATGTCGTTGGCGACGTCCTGTGCGTACTCGCCGCTGCTGGAGCCGTCCAGGCGCGCCAGGCGTGCCAGGGTCTTGTCGGCCGCATCCGCGGGCAGGGGCTTGTGGGTCTTGTTCTTGTCGTTGAAGTCGACAATGTGGTTGCCGGCCGCGCGGCCGAACACCAGCAGATCCAGCAGGGAGTTGGTGCCCAGGCGGTTGGCGCCGTGCACCGACACGCAGGCACACTCGCCGACGGCGTACAGGCCGTTGACGATTTGTTGGCCGCCGTTGCCATCGGGGGCGACGACCTGGCCGTGGATGTTGGTGGGGATGCCACCCATCTGGTAGTGGATGGTGGGCACGACCGGGATGGGTTCGCGCGTGATGTCAACATTGGCGAAGTTGTGGCCGATTTCTTCCACCGAGGGCAGACGCTTGCGGATGGTCTCGGCACCGAGGTGGTCGAGCTTCATCAGCACGTAGTCCTTGTTGGGGCCACAGCCGCGGCCTTCCTTGATTTCCTGGTCCATGCAGCGCGAGACGAAATCGCGCGGCGCCAGGTCCTTCAGGGTGGGCGCGTAGCGCTCCATGAAACGCTCACCATTGCTGTTGAGCAGGATGGCGCCTTCTCCGCGGCAGCCTTCTGTCAGCAGCACGCCCGCGCCGGCCACGCCGGTCGGGTGGAACTGCCAGAACTCCATGTCCTGCAGCGGGATGCCGGCGCGGGCGGCCATGCCCAGGCCGTCGCCGGTGTTGATGAAGGCGTTGGTCGACGCCGCGAAAATGCGGCCGGCGCCACCGGTGGCCAGCAGCGTCGTCTTGGCTTCGAGCACGTAGGTCTCGCCGGTTTCCATCTCCAGCGCGGTCACGCCGACGACGTCGCCACTGGCGTCACGGATCAGGTCCAGTGCCATCCATTCCACAAAAAACGTGGTGCGGGCGGCCACGTTTTGCTGGTACAGGGTGTGCAGCATGGCGTGGCCGGTGCGGTCGGCGGCTGCGCAGGCGCGCTGCACCGGCTTTTCACCGTAGTTGGCGGTGTGGCCGCCGAAGGGGCGCTGGTAGATGGTGCCGTCGGGGTTGCGGTCGAACGGCATGCCGAAGTGTTCGAGCTCGTAGACCACCTTCGGGGCTTCGCGGCACATGAATTCGATGGCGTCCTGGTCACCCAGCCAGTCGGAACCCTTGATGGTGTCGTAGAAGTGGTAGTGCCAGTTGTCTTCGCTCATGTTGCCCAGCGAAGCGGACACGCCACCCTGCGCGGCCACGGTGTGCGAGCGGGTGGGGAAGACTTTGGAGAGCACGGCCACGTTGAGGCCGGCGCGGGCCAGTTGCAGGGAGGCTCGCATGCCGGAGCCGCCGGCCCCGATGATGACCACGTCAAACTTGCGCTTGGGGAGGGATGCGGTGGTGGACATGGATCAGAGTCTCCAGAGAACTTGAACAGCCCAGCCCAGGCAGGACACGAGCCAGACGATGGTGAAAACGTGCAGGGCCAGGCGGATACCGGTGGGCTTGACGTAGTCCATCCAGATGTCGCGCATGCCGAACCAGACGTGCCAGGCCAGGGCCACGAACACGGCAAAGGTCAGGGTCTTCATCCACTGGGCGGAGAAGATGCCGGACCAGGCTTCGTAGCCGATCGGGCCGCTGGTGAACAGGACCTGCACCAGCACGATGAGGGTGAACAGGGCCACCAGGGCGCCCGTGATGCGTTGTGCCAGCCAGTCGCGCAGGCCGTAGTGGGCGCCGGTGACGACGCGCTTGGAACCATAAGACATGTGTGTGCCTCCCGGAAATCAGTACAGACCGAACAGCTTGGCGCCGAGGATCAGCGTCAGGCCAATGGACAGGGCCAGCGTGAAGACGGCCGAGCTCTTGCCGAACTCTTTGCTCACCGCGTGGGCCATGTCCATGTACAGGTGGCGCACGCCGGCGATGAGGTGGTGCAGGTAGGCCCAGATCAGGGCCAGGGCCACCAGTTTCATGAACCAGCCCGGCACAAAACCCAGACCCGCGCTGAAGGCCGACTTGAACACGTCATAGGAAATTTCCGACGACACCGAGGTGTCGAACAGCCAGACGATCAGGGGCAGCAGGATGAACATCAGGCCACCGCTGGCGCGGTGCAGGATCGACACCCAGCCGGCCAGGGGCAGCCGGTAGGTGGTCAGGTCCTTGAACGCATTGATGTTGCGGAACTCGGGCCGCTTTTTGCTCAACTCGGTCATGGGGTGGGGCTTTCTTCCGTTGGGGAACTGGGATTCTTGTGGAGGGGGGAACGGAGATCGGATGGTGGCTTGTAACTTGTTGGTAACTCAAGCCACAGGCCGGCAAATTCTATTGCAACGCAACATACCTGAGGCTGACAACAGACTATCGACCAGTGACATTGGGCGCCCTCGTCAGCTCAATTCGTTGTGGTAGTGCCGGGTGTCGGTGCGGTAGAGGCCGCGGCGCAGTTCCATGGGCACGTCGTTGTAGGTGTAGGCCAGGCGCTCCACGCTCAGCAGCGGATGCCCGATCTCGACACCCAGTAGCGTGGCGGCGTCGGCGTCGGCGCCCACCGCCTTGATGCGCTCGACCGCACGCACCATGCGCACGCCGAACTCGGCTTCGAACAGGGCGTACATCGGCCCCTTGTCGCCGGCCAGGGTTTCCTGTGTCAGGCCCTTGAAGGGGCCGCCAGGCAGCCAGATGTCTTCCAGAATGGTCGGTGCGCCCGAAAAAGCCAGCACCCGCTTGACCAGCAGCAGCGGGTCACCGGTGCGCAGCGCGAGCTGACGGGCCACCTCGGCCGGCGCGCGCAGGCGGCGGCATTCGATGATGCGGCGCTCGGCGGGCCCCTGGGCGTCGGGGGATTCGGCATCGGGCAGCACCCGAAGAAAACGGTACTGGATGTGCTGCTCGGCGTGCGTGGCCACGAACGTGCCCTTGCCCTGGCGGCGCACCAGCAGGTTGTCGGTGGCCAGTTCGTCGATGGCCTTGCGCACCGTGCCCTGGCTGACCCGAAAGCGCGCGGCCAGTTCCAGTTCGCTCGGGATCATGTCGCCTGGCTTCCATTCGCCGGCCTGCAGGCTGCGCAGGATCAGGGTCTTGATCTGCTGGTACAGCGGGCTGAAGGCGGGGGTGCCCGGTGCCGAGGGTTCGCCGCCTGCGGGCGGTTCCGGCAGGAGGGGGTCGACGGGTGATGCGGGCAGGGTGGCCATGGTTTTTGCGGACGCAATGGTACCGCCGGAAATGCCCAGCGGTCTCGTCAATCATATCTTATATAAGACATAAGACAAATTGACGCCTGCGGGTTTACGCGGGTACACTCGCGGGCTGTTCCTGAACCACTTTTCGCTGGCCCGCCCGTGCAGCCGTGGTGTCTGGTCCGGGTTCATTCCCACTGGTTTTCCTTTATTTTTCAACGCCCTTTCTGGAGTTTTCACCATGAGCAAGAAGCCCGTTCGTGTTGCCGTCACCGGCGCCGCAGGTCAGATCGGTTACGCCCTGCTGTTCCGCATCGCCTCCGGCGAGATGCTGGGCAAGGACCAGCCCGTGATCCTGCAACTGCTGGAAATTCCGGACGAGAAGGCACAGAAGGCGCTCAAGGGCGTGATGATGGAACTCGAAGACTGCGCCTTCCCGCTGCTGGCCGGCATGGAAGCCCACAGCGACCCGATGACCGCCTTCAAGGACACCGACTACGCCCTGCTGGTCGGTTCGCGTCCGCGTGGCCCCGGCATGGAGCGCGCCGAACTGCTGGCCATCAACGGTGCCATCTTCACCGCCCAGGGCAAGGCCCTGAACGCCGTGGCCAGCCGCGACGTCAAGGTCCTGGTGGTCGGCAACCCCGCCAACACCAACGCCTACATCGCCATGAAGTCGGCCCCCGATCTGAAGCCGGGCAACTTCACCGCCATGCTGCGCCTGGACCACAACCGTGCCGCCAGCCAGCTGGCCGCCAAGACCGGCAAGGCCGTGTCCTCCATCAAGAAGCTGGCCGTGTGGGGCAACCACTCGCCCACCATGTACGCCGACTACCGCTTCGCCACCATCGACGGCGCTTCGGTCAAGGACATGATCAACGATCAGGTCTGGAACAAAGACGTGTTCCTGCCCACCGTCGGCAAGCGCGGTGCCGCCATCATTGACGCGCGTGGCCTGTCCAGCGCCGCCTCGGCCGCCAACGCCGCCATCGACCACATGCGCGACTGGGCCCTGGGCACCAACGGCGAATGGGTCACGATGGGCATCCCGTCGCAAGGCTGGTACGGCATCCCCAAGGACGTGATGTTCGGCTTCCCCGTGACCTGCGCCAACGGCGAGTACAAGGTCGTCGAAGGCCTGGAGATCGACGCCTTCTCGCAAGAGTGCATCAACAAGACCCTGGCCGAGCTGCAGGGCGAGCAAGACGGCGTCAAGCACCTGCTCTGAGTCGGTAACCGCTTGGTAACTCGGTGAAACCGCACCCGCGCGACATCCTTGTGGGGGCCCAGGCCGGCGCGTTCGCGCTGCCGGTCTGCGACCACTACAGCGGTGCGCCTGCGCGGATGCGCAAAAGCCTGCAGCTGCAGGCCGAGCTGACGGCGGAGTTCGGTGCCTGCGTCTTCGACGTCACGCTGGACTGCGAGGACGGCGCCCCCGTCGGTGGCGAGGCCGAACACGCGGCCCTGGTCACCGAACTGGCGCTGGCCGCACCGGCGGGCGCCCGCGTGGCGGCCCGCGTGCACCCGGTGGACCACCCGCACTTTGACGCCGACGTGGCCACCATTGCCGGCCAGGCAGGGCGCCAGCTCTGCCACCTGATGGTGCCCAAGGTCGAGTCGGTGGCCGATGTCGAACGCGCCGCCGCGGCGCTGGACGCGGCCGGGGCCACCTCGCTGCCGCTGCACGTGCTGATCGAGTCGCCCGCTGCGGTGCACCGCGCTTTCGACATCGCCGCGCACCCGCGCGTGCAGTCCCTGAGCTTCGGCCTGATGGACTTCGTCTCGGCCCACGGTGGCGCGATCCCCGCGTCCGCCATGACGCTGGCCGGTCAGTTCAGCCACCCGCACGTGCTGCGCGCCAAGGTCGAGATGGCGGCCGCCTGCCACGCCCACGGCAAGGTGCCTTCGCACAACGTGGTCACCGAGTTCAAGGACCTGCCCGCGCTGCAGCAAGCCGTGCGGCGCGCGGCCAGCGAACTGGGTTACACGCGGATGTGGAGCATCCACCCGGACCAGATCCGCACCATCGTCACCGCGTTTTCACCCGCCGAGGCCGAGATCGAGACGGCCCTGGCCATCATCGAAGCCGCTGCCGCCGCCGACTGGGCGCCGGTGCAGCACGACGGGCGCCTGCACGACCGCGCCAGCTACCGCTACTACTGGCAAGTGATCGAACGCGCGCACCAGACCGGGCACCCCCTGCCCGAAACGGTGCGTGGCTGGTTTCTTGCATGAATTTTTTCCAACCATCACCCACCCCACCGGAGAACGCCATGTCGACCTTCCTGACCGACTACCGCGCCCACGTCGCTGAACGCGCCGCCCTGGGCATTCCCCCGCTGGCGCTCGACGCCAAGCAGGTCGCCGCCCTGATCGAACTGATCAAGAACCCGCCCGCCGGCGAAGACGCGTTCCTGATGGACCTGCTGACGCACCGTGTGCCCCCGGGCGTGGACGACGCCGCCAAGGTCAAGGCCAGCTTCCTGGCCGCCGTGGCGCACGGTGACATCCAGGTCGGCCTGATTTCCAAGTCCAAGGCCACCGAGCTGCTGGGCACCATGGTGGGCGGCTACAACGTGCACCCTTTGATCGAGCTGCTGGACGACGTCGAGGTGGCGACCGTGGCCGGCGCGGCGCTCAAGAAGACGCTGCTGATGTTCGACTACTTCAACGACGTGGCCGAGAAGGCCAAGGCCGGCAACGCCGTGGCCAAGGACGTGATGCAGAGCTGGGCCGACGCCGAGTGGTTCACCAGCCGTCCGGAAGTCGAGAAGAAGATCACCGTCACCGTGTTCAAGGTGCCCGGCGAGACCAACACCGACGACCTGTCGCCCGCCCCGGACGCCACCACGCGCCCGGACATCCCGATGCACTACCTCGCGATGCTGAAGAACACCCGCCCCGACGCGGCTTTCAAGCCCGAGGAAGACGGCAAGCGCGGTCCGATGAAGTTCATCGAAGACCTGAAGAAAAAGGGCCACCTGGTCGCCTACGTGGGCGACGTGGTGGGTACCGGTTCTTCGCGCAAGTCGGCTACCAACAGCGTGGTCTGGGCCACCGGCCAGGACATCCCGTTCGTGCCGAACAAGCGCTTCGGCGGCGTGACCCTGGGCGGCAAGATCGCCCCCATCTTCTTCAACACGCAGGAAGACTCCGGTTCGCTGCCCATTGAAGTGGACGTGAGCAAGCTGGAAATGGGCGACGTCATCGACGTGCTGCCCTACGACGGCAAGCTGGTCAAGAACGGCGAAACCGTGGCCGAGTTCAAGCTCAAGAGCGACGTGCTGTTCGACGAAGTGCGCGCCGGCGGCCGCATCAACCTGATCATCGGCCGCTCGCTCACCGCCAAGGCACGCGAGTTCCTGGGCCTGCCCGCCTCGACCCTGTTCCGCCTGCCCAGCGTGCCCACCGCCACCCAGGCCGGTTTCACCCTGGCGCAAAAAATGGTCGGCCGTGCCGTGGGCCTGCCCGAAGGTCAGGGCGTGCGCCCCGGTACCTATTGCGAGCCGAAGATGACCACCGACGGTTCGCAGGACACCACCGGTCCCATGACCCGCGACGAACTGAAAGACCTGGCCTGCCTGGGCTTCAGCGCCGATCTGGTGATGCAGTCCTTCTGCCACACCGCGGCTTACCCCAAGCCGGTGGACGTGAAGACGCACCGCGAACTGCCCAAGTTCATCAGCAGCCGCGGTGGCGTGGCCCTGCGCCCGGGCGACGGCGTGATCCACAGCTGGCTCAACCGCCTGCTGCTGCCCGACACCGTGGGCACCGGCGGTGACTCACACACCCGCTTCCCGATCGGCATCTCCTTCCCGGCCGGCTCCGGTCTGGTGGCCTTCGGCGCCGCCACCGGCGTGATGCCGCTGGACATGCCCGAGTCGGTGCTGGTGCGCTTCAAGGGCGAAATGCAGCCCGGCGTGACCCTGCGCGATCTGGTCCACGCGATTCCGCTGTACGCCATCAAGCAAGGTTTGCTGACGGTGGCCAAGGCCGGCAAGATCAACGAATTCTCCGGCCGCATTCTGGAAATCGAAGGCCTGCCCAACCTCAAGGTCGAGCAAGCGTTTGAACTCTCCGACGCATCGGCCGAGCGCTCGGCCGCCGGTTGCACCATCAAGCTCAACCCAGAGCCGATCAAGGAATACCTCACCAGCAACATCGTGCTGATGAAGAACATGATCGCCGACGGCTACGAAGACAAGCGCACCCTGCAGCGCCGCATCGAGAAGGTCGAGGCCTGGCTGGCCAACCCCAACCTGCTCGAAGCCGACAAGGACGCCGAATACGCGCATGTCATCGAGATCGACCTGGCCGACATCAAGGAGCCCATCCTCTGCTGCCCCAACGATCCGGACGACGCCAAGACCCTGTCCGATGTGGCCGGTACCAAGATCGACGAAGCTTTCATCGGTTCGTGCATGACCAACATCGGCCACTTCCGCGCGGCGGCCAAGCTGCTGGGTGGCCAGCGTGACATCCCGGTCAAGCTGTGGGTCGCGCCGCCCACCAAGATGGACGATAGCGAGCTGATCAAGGAAGGTCACTACGCCAGCTTCGGCGCCGCCGGTGCCCGCACCGAAATGCCGGGCTGCTCGCTGTGCATGGGCAACCAGGCGCAGGTGCGCGAAGGCGCGACCGTGGTGTCCACCTCGACCCGCAACTTCCCCAACCGCCTGGGCAAGAACACCAACGTGTACCTGGCCTCGGCCGAGCTGGCTGCGATCGCGTCCAAGCTGGGCAGGATCCCGACGGTGGCCGAGTACCACGAAGCCATGGGTATCGTGAACAAGGACGGCGCGGCGATCTACAAGTACCTGAACTTCGACCAGATCGAAGAGTACGTGGACAACGCGAAGGAAGCGACCGCCTGAGCGGTCCCATCGGCCTGAGGGCCGCATGACAAAAGGCCCGTGGCGTTATAGCCCCGGGCCTTTTGTTTTTTAGGGCAACGCTGATCAAGTCCCTCGCGGCGCGCTCATCCCGCTCTCGGGCGGTCTGCCGCGTTGCAAAGCCTCGCCGGGCCGCCCGGCCCGTCTGCGTTTTGCGCCTTGCAGTCCATCCCGACAGCGGGCGAGCGCATCCGCGGAGACTTGTTCAGCGTCGCCTTAGGTGCCGACCGGGCGGGTGTGGTGACGCCAGCTGTCGGCCGAGTACAGCAACAGCGCGGTCCAGATGAGCGCGAACCCGATCATTCGCGGGCCGGAAAAGGGCTCGTCGTAGAGCAGGGTGCCCAGGAACAGCAGGATGGTGGGCGTGATGTACTGCAGCACGCCCATGGTGGACAGCGGGATGCGCCGCGCGCCGGCCGAGAACAGCAGCAGCGGCACCGCGGTGACCGGCCCGCTGAGCGCAAACAGCAGCCAGGTGTGTGCATCCTGCGCCGGCAGGGTGCCGCTGTGCTGGCCCCAGAGCAGGGCCGCAGCCGCCACTGGCGCCAGCAGCAGGGTTTCCAGCGACATGCCTTCGAGCGCCCCCAGCGGCGCCAGCTTGCGGATGAGGCCATAGAAACCGAACGACAGCGCCAGTCCCAATGCGATCCACGGCACATGGCCGGTGAGCAGGGCCAGCCACAGCACGCCGGCCGCGGCGGTGCCAAAGGCCAGCCACTGAGCGGGGCGCGGGCGTTCGTGCAGGAACAGGAAGCCCAGCGCCACGTTCACCAGCGGCAGGATGAAATAGCCCAGGCTGGCGTCCAGCACGTGACCGTTGTTCACCGCCCAGATGTAGGTCAGCCAGTTGCAGGCCAGCAGGGCCGACGAGGCGGCGAAGACGGCCAGCAGCCGCGGGCGCCGGCGCACATCGCCCAGCCAGGCCCAGCGGCGCAGCACCGCCAGCACCAGCAGCACGAACACCAGCGACCAGACCATGCGGTGCAGCACCACCTGCAGCGACGGGACGTGCTGCAGCTGTTTGAAGAAAAACGGGAACAGGCCCCAGAGCCCGTAGGCCAGGGTGCCGTAGACCAGACCCTTTCGCATCAGGGGCTGCCGGTGAGGGCGCGCCAGCCGGGCCAGGTCGCGCGGTCGATGGCGAACTTGCGGGTGGCGCTGCTCCAGCTCTCGCCGGCGGCCATGGCGGCGCTGAAGGCCGCCGCATCGGTCACGCGGGTGCCGCCCAGCAGCGTCACGCCGCGCTCGAACAGCGCGTCGGGCCACAGCCCGGCCGAGGGGCCGATCACGGCAAAGCGCTGTGCGTTCGGCGCTGCGGCGAGCATGGCGTCCAGCGTGTGGTTGAGCAGCATGGTCGAGGTGCCCACCACCAGGTTGCAGGGCGCCAGCAGCGCGCGGTCCAGGCCGATGGTGATGTGCGGGTAGCGCTCGTGCTGGCGGGCCACCATCTCGGGGTTCATCTCCACCACCGAGAGGCGCCCGCCGGCGTCGGCCACGCGCTGCACCAGCGGCGGAAAAAAGCCGATCATGCCCAGGTGGTCCTGCGGCCCCAGCACCACGTCGCCCAGCGAATTGCCGGCCGGCGGTGGCTCGTAGCCCGCGCGGCGCCAGACCGAGTCGGTCAGCGCGTTGATGGCGGCCAGGGCGATGGCGCGTTCCACCTCGCTGCCGTCGGCCAGGCGCTGCGCCAGGGCCATGGCGTCGGCGCCGGCCAGCGGTGCGGCACCAGCGCTGCCGTGGGCGGCCAGCAAGGCCTCCAGCGTGTCGCCCAGCAGCACGTAGGACAGGCCAAAGGCGCCGTCTTCCAGCTCGATGGCGCAGAACTCGGCGTCGTGCACGCCCGCCTCGGGCGAGCGCCGGGGCACGTGCAGGCGGCGCACGCGGGGGCTGGGGTAGCGCTGTGCGATGTCGGCCAGCTGCTGCAGGACAGCGTGGGCCACGGGGGTGGTCGGTGAAAGAGGCATGGACCGATGGTAGCGACCCGCGCCTGCGGCCACGGCGCCGCCATGTGCGCGGGGGCTCACACCTCCTCAGTTGTCCACGATCTTGCTGCCTTTGAGTGCGAGGTCGCCGGAGGCCTTCACGTTGATCTTTCCCGATCCGATCAGGTCGATGTTCTTACCCCGGATGGTGATGCTGCCGTCCTTCTTGAGCACGATGCTGGCGGCGCCCACCACCAGGGCGATCTCGTCAGCGGCCTCCACACGCAGCTGCTTGCCCACGGTCAGCAGGCTGCTCTTGCCCACGGTCTCGACGCGGTTGCGGCCGATGCTGATGCTCAGGTCGGTGCCGACGGCCAGGGTGTCGCTGCCGCCCACCTGTTGGTTGCGGTGGCCGCTGATCTGGGTGTCGTGGTCGCTCATGGGGGTTCCTGGGGTGGTTGAACACCCGCCCATGGTGACACGCGAAAGGCCGCTCAGGGCGCGTCGGCTTTGCGCACTAGGCGCACGAACATGGGGGTGCGCTTGAGCACGTCGTCGCGCGATTCGCCGGTGGCCGTGTTGACCACCCAGGCGTGCAGGAACTTCAGCTGGCTCACGTTCTGCCCGCTCACCCCGTTCATCACGTTGCCGTAGTTGTAGGGGTTGACGTTGCGCACCTCGATGGGGATGGACGCTGTCCAGACCCAGCCCTCGGTGGATTCGGGCAGCAGCCGTGGCCGGGCTTTTTGCTGGCCCAGCTGGGCGAGCACCTGCAGTTCCTTGAGGTGGGGCAGGCGCCAGGGCAGGGCGTCGGCCTTGGCGCGCTGGCGGGCCAGGGCCGAGGCCTGCATGTGGTCGGCCCATTGGGGTTGGCCGACGCAGTCCTTGCCGTTCCACTGCATGCCCACCAGGCAGCGCTGCCAGACCAGGCCAGTGCTGCGCTGGAGCAGCCATTGCCCGTCGCGGGAGGGCGTCCACTCCGGTTCCTGCGCTGGCGGGGAGGCCGCCAGCACCAGCGCCGGCCAGGCGATCGACCACAGCAGCAGCCAGAACAGGACGTGGTGCCGGCGGAGGCCGGGGGCTTGCAGCGAACGGGACATGCCCTGTGTATCGGCCGCCAGCCCGCAAAACTGAGCGCTGGGCGCGGGTGCAGAGCCGACACCAACGGCCCGCGCCCGGTTGAGCGAGGCTCAGGCCCCCTGACGTTCGATCAGGCGGTTGATGCGCAGGGCGCCCAAGGTGCAGGCCACGCCCGAGAGCAGGTACACCGAGACCGCGACCAGCCCGAACTGGGCCGACAGGCCGAGCACCACCAGGGGCGCAAAGGCGGCGCCCACCAGCCAGGCCAGGTCGGTCGACAGGGCCGCGCCGGTGTAGCGGTACTGGGGCGAGAAGCTGGAGGTGACCGTGCCCGAGGCCTGGCCGTACGACAGGCCCAGCAGCACGAAACCGGCCAGCAGGAACAGGTTGTTGCCACCGCTGCCGTTGCCCAGCATCCAGGGCGTGACCAGGCTGAACACGCCGATCAGCACCGCCATGGTGCCCAGCAGGTTGCGCCGGCCCACCCGGTCGGCCAGCCAGCCTGAGAGCATCACCGCGCCCGCGGCCAGGAAGGCGCCCACCACCTGCACGCTCAGCACCTCGGTCACCGGCTGGCTGCCCTGCAGCACGATCCACGACAGCGGGAACACCGTGACCAGGTGGAACAGGGCGAAGCTGGCCAGGGCGGCAAAGGCGCCCAGCAGCACGCTGCGCCCTTCTTCGCGCAACACCCGGCTGGCGGCCACGGGTTGCAGTTCACGCTCGGCCAGCAGCCGGTCGTACGACTGTCCCACCACCAGGCGCAGGCGCGCGAACAGGGCCACCACGTTGATGGCAAAGGCCACGAAGAAGGCGTAACGCCAGCCCCAGGCCAGGAAATCCTGTTCGCTCAGGCTGCCCCGCAGGTAGGCAAACAGGCCGGCGGCGAGCACAAAGCCCAGCGGCGCGCCGAGCTGGCCGAGCATGGCGTACCAGCCGCGGCGCTCGGGCGGAGCCGACATGGCCAGCAGCGAGGGCAGCCCGTCCCAGGAGCCGCCCAGCGCCAGGCCCTGGCCAATGCGCAGCAACAGCAGCGCCACGATGACCGCGTCGCCGTGCGTGGCGTGCCCCGGCAGGAACGCCATGCCAACGGTGCAGATGCCCAGCAGGAACAGCGCCAGGGTGAGCTTGGTGCCACGGCCCCAGTGACGCTGCACCGCCATGAACAGGGCTGTGCCCACCGGGCGGGCGACAAAGGCCACGGCCAGCAGGGCGAAGGCCGACAGCGTGCCGTGCAGCGGCGACAGGAACGGGAACAGCAAACCCGGGAACACCAGGACGCAGGCGATGCCGAAGACAAAGAAGTCGAAGTATTCGGAAGCGCGCCCGATGACCACCCCGACCGCGATCTCGCCGGAGGTGACTTCTTCATGGGTGTCGGCCCGCGAGAGGGCGGCCGGGCTTTCCTGGAAGCCGGCCGGGTGGAGGCGGGCCGGGGCGGGGTGGGTCATGGCAGGTTCCGGAGAAAAGGTGTTCTGGGAGCCCTTGTACACGCCGGTCGAGGTGGCGGCAAGCTGGGGGCTTTGCGGGCTGGCCATAGCGTAAACGCGCCGGCAAAGAATTGACATTGGACAAAATGTCCAATCGACAAAACGGTGGGGGTCGGTAAATTCGCGAATGTTTTGATCTTTGTCATCCGCATTTACCCCTAAGAAAGTCTGGTCTCCCATGTTTCGTCAAAGCCTTCAGTGGCCGTTGCGGGTGTGCCGCTGGTCTGCGTCGGCCGGCGCGGTCGCCGCATTGACCGGCTGCGCCCAGGCCGTCGTGCTGAACCCCGCCGGTGACGTCGCGGCCCAGCAGGGCCAGCTCGTGGTCCAGGCGACCCTGCTCATGCTGCTGATCATCGTCCCGGTGATCGCGCTCACGCTGTGGTTTGCCTGGAAGTACCGCGCCACCAACACCGCCAACACCGAGGCCGACTACGCGCCCGACTGGCACCACTCGACCGTGCTGGAGCTGGTGATCTGGAGCGGGCCGCTGCTGATCGTCATCGCGCTGGGCGCCATCACCTGGATCGGCACCCACAAGCTCGATCCCTACCGTCCGCTGGACCGCATCTCCGCGACGCAGGCCCTGCAGCCCGGCGTGCAGCCGCTGGAGGTGCAGGTGGTGGCGATGGACTGGAAGTGGCTGTTCTTCTACCCGGAGCAGGGCATTGCCACCGTCAACGAACTGGCGGCGCCGGTGAACCGGCCCATCCTGTTCAAGCTCACGTCCACCACGACCATGAACGCGTTCTACGTGCCCGACCTGGCCGGCATGATCTACACCATGCCCGGCATGCAGACCGAGCTCAACGCGGTCATCAACAAGGCCGGCGTGTACGAGGGCAAGTCCTCCCACTACAGCGGAGCGGGCTTCTCGGGCATGACCTTCAAGTTCCACGGCCTGAGCGACGCCGATTTCGAGCAGTGGGTGCAGAAAGCCAAGGCCGAAGGGCAGGCCCTGGACCGGCCCACCTTCGTGAAGCTGGCCGAGCCGAGCCAGCGCGACCCGGTGCAGCGTTTCGCCACGGTCGAAGCCGGCCTCTACGACAAGGTGCTCAACCGCTGCGTGGAGGACGGAAAGATGTGCATGCACCACATGATGGCCATCGATGCGATGGGCGGCGAGGCCTACGCACGGGCCCAGGGCCTGAACCTGCCCCAGGACATCTGCACCGCAGAAGAGTCCGTCCAGGTCATCGCGGCGCTGGACGCCAAGGTGGCCCGTTACGCCAGCGATCGCCCATGACCTTCTGATCCGCCGCCTGCCGGTGCGCAGGCCGCGGATCGACGTCCCGGAACCCACACCATGTCATCCACTCTCCCTACCGAAGCCCACTGGGCCCTGGGTCGGCTCACCTGGGACGCCATTCCCATGGCGCACGATCCGATCATCCTCTGGACCTTCGTCGCCGTCGTGCTGGGTGGCACCGCGACGTTCGCCCTGATCACCAAGTACCGCCTCTGGGGCACGCTGTGGAAGGACTGGTTCTGCAGCATCGACCACAAGAAGATCGGGATCATGTACATGGTGCTGGGCATCGTGATGCTGCTGCGCGGCTTTGCCGACGCCGTGATGATGCGGCTGCAGCAGGCCATGGCCTTTGGCGACAACATGGGCTATTTGCCGCCGCACCACTACGACCAGATCTTCACCGCCCACGGCGTGATCATGATCTTCTTCGTGGCCATGCCGCTGGTCACGGGCCTGATGAACTACCTGGTGCCCCTGCAGATCGGCGCGCGGGACGTGGCCTTCCCGTTCCTCAACAACTTCAGCTTCTGGATGACCACCGCCGGTGCCGTGCTGGTGATGGCCTCCCTGTTCCTGGGCGAGTTTTCCACCTCGGGCTGGCTGGCGCTGTCCAACCTGGGGGCGCAGAACGCCGGGGTGGGGCTGGACTACTACATCTGGTCGCTGCAAATCGCGGGTGTGGGCACCACGCTCTCGGGCATCAACCTGATCGTCACCATCGTCAAGATGCGCGCACCGGGCATGAGCCTGATGAAGATGCCGGTCTTCACCTGGACCTCGTTGTGCACCAACGCGCTGATCGTGGCCTCGTTCCCCGTGCTCACCGCCGCCCTGGTGCTGATGTCGCTGGACCGTTACGTCGGCACCAACTTCTTCACCAACGACCTGGGCGGCAACCCCATGCTGTACGTGAACCTGATCTGGATCTGGGGCCACCCCGAGGTGTACATCCTGATCCTGCCCGCGTTCGGCATCTTCTCCGAGGTGGTGGCCACCTACTCGCGCAAGCGCCTGTTCGGCTACACCTCCATGGTCTACGCCACGGTGGTCATCACCATCCTGTCCTACATCGTCTGGCTGCACCACTTCTTCACCATGGGCTCGGGCGCGAGCGTGAACGCCTTCTTCGGCATCACGACCATGATCATCTCGATTCCGACCGGCGCGAAGATCTTCAACTGGCTGTTCACCATGTACAAGGGGCGTATCCGGTTCGAGCTGCCCATGATGTGGACCCTGGCCTTCATGGTGACGTTCGCCATTGGCGGCATGACCGGCGTGCTGCTGGCCGTGCCCCCGGCCGACTTCGTGCTGCACAACAGCTTGTTCCTGATCGCGCACTTCCACAACGTCATCATCGGTGGCGTGCTGTTCGGCCTGTTCGCCGGCATGAACTACTGGTTCCCCAAGGCCTTTGGCTTCAAGCTCGACCGCACCTGGGGCGTGCGCTCCTTCTGGCTGTGGGTGGTGGGCTTCTACGTCGCCTTCATGCCGCTGTACGTGCTGGGCCTGATGGGCGTGACCCGCCGCGCCAACCACTTCGAGGACAGCTCGCTGCAGATCTGGTTCCAGGTCGCCGCGTTCGGGGCCTTCCTGATCGCGCTGGGCATCGTCTGCTTCCTGATCCAGATCGCGGTCAGCGTCCTGCGGCGTGACCAGAACCGCGACCTCACCGGCGACCCCTGGGACGGCCGCACGCTGGAGTGGGCCACCTCGTCGCCCCCGCCGGCCTACAACTTTGCCTTCACGCCGGTGGTGCACGAGATCGACGCCTGGTGGGACATGAAGCAGCACGGCTACCAGCGCCCGCTGACCGGCTTCGCCCCCATCCACATGCCCGCCAACACCGGTGCCGGCGTCGTGATCTCGGCGCTGTCCCTGGTGCTGGGTTTCGCGCTCATCTGGCACATGTGGCTGCTCGCCGGGCTGTCGTTCATCGCCCTGGTGCTTGCCGCCATCGTCCACACCTTCAACTACCAGCGTGACTTCCACATCCCGGCCGATGACGTGACCGCCACGGAAAACGCCCGCACCCAACTGCTTGCCCGCCATGTCTGAACTTAGCCTCCACGCCGGCGCGGCCGGCGCCGCACTGCCGGCCCGCTCCTACCACCTCGCGCACGAGCCGCACCCGCCCAACGGCACCTCGCTGGGCTTCTGGCTCTACCTGATGAGCGACTGCCTCATCTTCGCCGCGCTGTTCGCCACCTACGGTGTGCTCGGCCGCAACTACGCCGCCGGCCCCACGGGAGCCGAGCTGTTCGACCTGAAGCTGGTGGCGATCAACACCGCCTTCCTGCTGTTCTCGTCCATCACCTTCGGCTTCGCCATGCTGCGCAAGCAGCTGGGCGACGTGAAGGGCACCCTGCTGTGGCTGGGCGTCACCGGTTTGCTGGGTCTGTGTTTTCTGGGGCTGGAGCTGTACGAGTTCCACCACCTGATCGACCAGGGCGCCGGCCCGCAGCGCAGTGCCTTCCTGTCGGCCTTCTTCGCGCTGGTCGGCACCCAAGGGCTGCACGTGGCCTTCGGCCTGGTCTGGCTGGTGGTGCTGATGGTGCAGATCGGCCAGCGCGGCCTGATCCACGAGAACCAGCGCCGCCTGATGTGCCTGTCGATGTTCTGGCACTTCCTGGATGTGGTGTGGATCGGCGTTTTCACCTTTGTTTACCTGATGGGGGTGCTGTGATGAGCACGCACGACACGGCACACGGCCAACACCACAACGACCACCACACTGACCACCACAGCGGCGACCACCACGGTGACGTCGGCCCGCACAGCACGTTTTCCGGCTACATGACCGGCTTCCTGCTGTCGGTCGTGCTGACCGCCATCCCGTTCTGGCTGGTCATGGCCGACGTCATCACCGAACGCCGCACCGCCGTGCTCGTGCTCGGGGCGTTCGCGGTGGTGCAGATCCTGGTGCACATGGTGTGTTTCCTGCACATGAACGGCAAGGTCGACGGCGGCTGGGCGATGCTGTCCACCCTGTTCACCGTGGTCTTCGTGGCCATCGCCATCGCGGGCACCTTGTGGGTCATGTTCCACATGAACAGCAACATGATGCCGGCGCATCCCCCGCTGGTGCCGCCGTCCGGCGCTGCTGGCGGCCTGGGTGCCTTATCCATCCATGCCCGGCCACCGCCGCGCGGGGCGGCGCTGGGCCATCGCGGCGCTGCTGCTGGCCCTGTTCCTCACGTTTGTGGCGCTGGGCACCTGGCAGGTCCAGCGCCGGGCCTGGAAGCTGGACCTGATCGAGCGCGTGCAAGCGCGTGTGGGGGCGCCCGCGGTGCCCCTGCCGCCGCCGCGCGACTGGCCCACCGTCAGCGCGGCCAGCCACGAATACCTGCCCGTGGAGCTGCAGGGGCGCTGGCTGTACCGCCAGACCCTGCTGGTGCAGGCGGTCAGCGAGCTGGGCAGCGGTTTCTGGATCATGACGCCGTTGCAGCCCGATCGCGCGCCACCCGTCTGGGTCAACCGGGGTTTTGTGCCGCAGGCGCAGCGCGCCCAGTGGCTGGGCTCGGCTGCCCCAGCCGGTGGCGCCGACGCACACATGGTCGTGCAGGGCTTGCTGCGGATGACCGAATCCGGTGGTGGCTTTCTGCGCGACAACGACCCCGCGAACCAGCGCTGGTACTCGCGCGACGTGGCCGCCATGAGCCAGGCGGTGCAGATCGCACCGGCGGCCCCGTTTTTTGTGGACGCCGGGCGACCCGGCCAGACCGCCGCGACCGCCGGTGCCCATGCCGATGCCGACGCCGTCTGGCCCCGACCCGGCTTGACCGTGGTCCGCTTCGCCAACAGCCACCTGGTCTACGCCCTGACCTGGTACGGCTTGGCCCTGATGGTCGTGGGGGCGGGTTGGGCTGTGGCAGGCTATGAATGCCGCCGGGCGATTGCCGGTCCCCATTCCTGACCCTGAGCCCATGAGCCCTGCACCCGCTGAAACACCGGCCGCCGCGATCCCCGACACGGCGCTGTCGGTGCACGCGGCCGCCGATCTGAAGAACCTCCAGCAGCTGGTGTATCTGCGCTGGACCGCGGTGTTTGGCCAAGTGGTCACCATCGAGGCCGCCCACTTCGCCCTGGGCCTGGCCCTGCCGTACCGCGAGATGCTGGTGGTGATCGGCGGTCTGGTGCTGTTCAACACCATCAGCATGCTGCGGCTGAAGCTGCGCCCGAAGCTGCAGGTGCACGCGTCGGAGCTGTTCGTGGCCTTGCTGGTGGACGTGGGCGTGCTCACCGTGCAGCTGTACCTCAGCGGCGGCATCGGCAACCCCTTTGTGTTCCTCTACCTGTTGCAGGTCACCCTGGGGGCGGTGCTGCTGCGCGGGGGCTACATCTGGTCCATGGTGATCCTCACGACCCTGTGCGTGGCCGGTCTGACGCAGTACCACCAGCCGCTGCCGCTGGTGCACGACCTCAAGGACGGCTTTTCCAGCCTCTACGCCTTTGGCCTGATCGTCTGCTTCGTGCTCAACGCCACCCTGGTGAGCTACTTCATCACCCGCATCCAGCACAACCTGCGCGAACGCGATGCCCGCCTGGCCGCAGCGCGCCGGCGCCGGGCGGAAGAGGACCACATCGTGCGCATGGGGCTGCTGGCGTCCGGCGCCGCCCACGAACTGGGCACGCCGCTGGCGACCGTGGCGGTGATCCTGGGCGACTGGGCGCGCGACCCGCGCCTGGCGGGCGACGCCACCCTGCGCGACGACATCGCCGAGATGCAGACCCAGATGCTGCGGTGCAAAAGCATCGTCAGCGGCATCCTGCTGTCGGCCGGTGAAGCCCGCAGCGAAGCGTCCGCCCTGACCACGGCACGGGCTTTTGTGGACACGTTGGTCAAAGAGTGGCGCGACACCCGTTCGATTGACCAGTTCGTGTGCGAGAACACCCTCGCGCAGGACATTCCCATGGTGTCGGACACGACATTCAAACAGATGGTCTTCAACCTGCTGGACAATGCCCGCGAGGTCTCGCCAGGCTGGGTGCGGCTGACCGCGGCGCAACAGGACGGAGACCTGAGCCTGGTGGTGACCGATCGGGGACCCGGCTTCGCGCCGCAGATCCTGGCCCGCCTGGGGACCCCGTACCAGTCCACCAAACAGCGGCCCGGTGCGGGCCTTGGGCTGTTCCTGGTGTTCAACGTGGCGCGCACGCTGGGTGGCAACGTGTCGGCGCGCAACCTCCCCGGCGGCGGGGCCGAGGTCACGATCCGCCTGCCCCTGTCATCCATCGCTCTGCAAGGCCCGACGGCACACGACCATGGACACTGAAGAACGCCTGCTGTTGCTGGTGGAGGACGACGAGGCCTTCGCGCGCACCCTCAGCCGCTCGTTCGAGCGCCGCGGCTACCGCGTGGTCCAGGCCACCAGCCTGACCGAGGTGCAGGGCGTGCTGGAGCAATGCACCCCCGGCTTCGCGGTGGTGGATCTCAAGATCAAGGGCGAAGCCTCGGGCCTGGCCTGCGTACAGGCGCTGCACACGGCCAGCGGTGCGATGCGCATCGTGGTGCTGACCGGCTTCGCCAGCATCGCCACCGCGGTCGAAGCGGTCAAGCTCGGCGCCTGCCACTACCTGGCCAAGCCCTCCAACACCGACGACATCGAAGAAGCCTTTGGCCAGCACGCCGGCAACACCGAGGTGCAGATCTCCAACCGCCCCAGCTCCATCAAGACGCTGGAGTGGGAACGCATCCACGAGGTGCTGGCCGAGACCGGCTTCAACATCTCGGAAGCCGCGCGCCGCCTGGGCATGCACCGCCGCACCCTGGCCCGCAAGATGGACAAGCGCCAGGTCAGCTGACCCGGCGCCTCCCGCGTCAGAGCATCCGCGCGATCAAGGCGCCTTCGCTGGGGGCGTGGAGCGGGACCAGCGGCACCCAGACCTTGATCGGGCTGCCCTGGGCGACGGTGATGGCCTCGCCGTTCTGGTTCTGCATGGCGGTCAGTTCGACCACGCGGTTGCCGCTGGGGTGGATGACCTCCAGCCGGTCGCCGACCGCGAAGCGGTTCTTGGTCTCGACCTCGGCCCAGCCGTCTTCGCGCACCCGCAGCACCTCGCCCACGAACTGGCTGCGGTGGCTTTCGCTGTGGCCGCTGATGTAGTTCTGGTAGTCCTGCGCCGGGCGGCGCTCCATCAGACCGCCGGTGTAGCCGCGGTGGGACAGGCCTTCGAGTTCGAGCAGCAGCTCGGGGTTGAAGGGCTTGCCGGCCAAGGCGTCGTCAATGGCACGGCGGTAGACCTGGGCGGTGCGCGCCACGTAGTAGTGGCTCTTGGTGCGGCCCTCGATCTTGAGCGAGTCGATGCCCATGGCGGCCAGCCTGCCAACGTGCTCGACGGCGCGCAGGTCCTTGCTGTTCATGATGTAGGTGCCGTGCTCGTCCTCCATGATCGGCATCAGCTGGCCGGGGCGACCGGCTTCCTCGATCAGGTAGACCTTGTCGGCGGCGGGGTGGCGCTGGCCGTCGCCACAGGCCGAGAAAGCTTTGTCGGCGTTTTCCTGTTCCTGCTCGAAGTTGAAGTCACCCGCCATGCGCACGGGCTGGACCTCGCCAGAGTCGGTCACGTCGGTGGCTTCTTGGGTGCCGTAACTCCAGCGACAAGCGTTGGTGCAGGTGCCCTGGTTGGGGTCGCGGCGATTGAAGTAACCCGACAGCAGGCAACGGCCCGAATACGCGATGCACAGCGCGCCGTGCACAAACACCTCCAGCGCCATGTCCGGGCATTCCTGGCGGATTTTTTCGACTTCGTCCAGGCTCAGTTCGCGGCTCAGGATGATGCGGGCCACGCCCACCTTCTGCCAGAACTTCACCGCCGCCCAGTTGACGGTGTTGGCCTGCACCGACAGGTGGATGGGCATTTCGGGCCATTTCTCGCGCACCATCATGATCAGGCCCGGGTCGGCCATGATCAGCGCGTCGGGCTTCATGGCGATGACGGGTTCGATGTCGCGCAGGTAGGTGCGCACCTTGTCGTTGTGCGGCAGCAGGTTGCTGGTGACGAAAAACTTCTTGCCCCGGGCGTGGGCTTCGGCAATGCCGATGCCGATTTGTTCGAGCTTGAATTCGTTGTTGCGCGCTCGCAGGCTATAGCGCGGCTGGCCGGCATAAATGGCGTCGGCACCAAAGTCGTAGGCGGCGCGCATTTTTTCCAGCGAGCCCGCAGGCAATAAAAGTTCAGGAGATTTGATCGTCGTCATAGCCTTCGATTGTCCAATTTTTTGAACGGACCAAGCGCCGTGCACAATTGACGCATGACAAGAAACGAGCGCAAACAGGTGGTGATCGCAGGTGGCGGCATCGGCGGGCTGGCGGCGGCGCTGGCCTGCGCGCGCCAAGGCGTGGCGGTGCAGTTGCTGGAGCGGGCTGCGCAGTTCAGCGAGGTAGGGGCGGGCATCCAGATCGGGCCGAACGTGACGCGCATCTTGCAGGCCTGGGGCTTGCAGGACGCTTTGGCCCGCGTGGCCGCATTACCCCAGCGTTTGCAGGCCCGCGATGCCCAGACCGGGCAGGTGCTGGGCAGCCTGCGTCTGGGCAAGAGGGCACAGACCTTGTATGGCGCACCGTATGCCACCATCCACCGAGCCGATTTGCATGCCTTGCTGTGGGACGCGGCGCAGGCTGCAGGCGTGCAGACCGCCTGGGGTCAAACCATCGCAGACTGGTCAGAATCCACCGAAGGTGTGGTGGTGCAAAGCACCAGCGGACAGAGTTGGCAGGCCGATGCGCTGGTCGGGGCCGATGGCGTGTGGAGCAC
>NZ_JBPCSJ010000567.1:0-7030 GCF_051007235.1 Hydrogenophaga sp.
GCACAGGGCCTTGCTCGATATGCACTTCCACGAAGCCCAGATACTGGGTCGGGTCACGACGGATCTTGGCGATGTCGTCGATGCACAGGCCTGCGTGCTGCATGGCTTCACGCATCGTGACGCCATCCGCGTCTTTTTGTTGCAGCCACTCGGCTTTGAAGTCGCCCACCAGGGCACCTGATCCCAGAAAAGTGGCCTTGTAGCGCTGGCCTTCCTCTTCGGCGAACGCGATGACCTCGATGTCGAAGGGCAGGCGCTTCTTCTGCTGGTGCAGCTCGCGCACGCAGACCATGGGCACGAAGATGCCCAGGCGCCCGTCGTACTTGCCGCCGTTGCGCACGGTGTCGTAGTGCGAACCCGTCATGAGGTATTTGGCGTTGGGTGTGGCAGCGTGGTAACGGCCCACCACATTACCGACAGCGTCGATCTCGATCTCGTCGAAGCCGCAGTCCTTCATCCAGTGGCTGATGCGCTGGGCACAGGCGCGGTGCGCGTCGGTCAGGTCGGTCACGGTCAGCTGGCCTTTTTCCGCATAGCCAGGGTCGCTGTGCTGCGCCAGCGTTTCCTGCCAGTCCCACACCCGCTGGCCGTCCAGCGGTTCGAAGCCGAACTTGTCGTTCAGCCGGATCTCGGCGATGCGGTGGATGTTGCGCACGCATTCCGCGCGCTCGAAGTCCGGGTGGCCGTGCTCGCGGCGCTCGAAAGCTTCGATGATCTGCGCCTTGGTCAGGCCGGTGCCGCGCGGGCCGCGCACCGCCAGGATGAAGGGGAAACCGAAGCGCGCGTTGTAGGCGGCGTTGAGCTGCTGGATGTGCGCGAACTCTTCGGGCGTGCAGTTCGTCAGGCCCGCCTTGGTCTGCTCGTTGGTCGACTCGGCGGTCAGCGACTTGCTCACCATCGCCTTGCCGGCCAGCTCCGGGTGGGCGCGGATCAGCGCCAGCTGCGGTTCGACACCGGCGTCATCGAGCACGCGCGTCATCGCGTGCTTGAGCTGCGCCAGTGAGGCGAAGGGCCGCTGGGCGAGTGCACGCTCGGCGATCCAGGGCGAATGCTCGTACAGGCCGTCGAGCATCTGCAGCGCCTCGGACAGGGGCGCCGCGTTGAGTTGGTCCAGGGTCAGGGGCATGTGGGCGGCCTCAGGCAAGGTTCAGCGGGTGGGTGGCTTTCCAGTGCCGCGCGATGTCCAGGCGGCGCGCCACCCAGACCTTGTCGTGCGACTGGATGTGGTCCAGGAAGCGCTGCAGCGCGGTGATGCGACCCGGGCGGCCCAGCAGGCGGCAGTGCATGCCGATGCTCATCATCTTGGGCCGGTCCAGACCCTCCGGGTCGCCTTCGGCATAGAGCGCGTCGAAGCTGTCCTTCATGTACTGAAAGAACGGGTCGGCATGCGAGTAGCCCTGTGGCAGCGCAAAGCGCATGTCGTTGCAGTCCAGCGTGTAGGGCACGATGAGCTGGTGCGCATCCGTCCCGTCGGTTTTGCGCACCTTCATCCAGAACGGCAGGTCTTCGCCGTAGTAGTCGCTGTCGTATTCGAAGCCACCGAAGTCGGCCACCAGGCGGCGCGTGTTGGGGCTGTCGCGGCCGGTGTACCAGCCCAGCGGGCGCTCACCGGTCAGCCTTTCGATGATTTGCATCGCCTCAGCCATGTGGGCCCGCTCGGTGGCCTCGTCGATGTTCTGGTAGTGGATCCACTTGAGGCCGTGGCAAGCGATGTCGTAGCCCAGTTGCTGGAAGGCAGCGGTCAGCTCGGGGTGCTTCTGCAGCGCGGTGGCGACACCGAACACCGTCAGCGGCAGCCCCCGCTTTTCAAACTCCCGCACCAGCCGCCAGACCCCGGCGCGCGAGCCGTATTCGTAGATGCCTTCCATGCTGACGTGCCGGTCCGGGAAGGCCGCCGGGTTGAACATTTCCGAGAGGAACTGTTCGCTGGCCGGGTCGCCGTGCAGCACCGAGTTTTCGCCACCCTCTTCGTAGTTCAGCACGAACTGCACGGCGATGCGCGCGCCGCCCGGCCAGCGCGCGTGTGGCACGTCGCGGCCGTATCCGATCAGATCGCGGGGGTAGGGAGCAGTGGAGTCGTAGACGGTCATAACAAAAAGTGACGAGTGAGTGGTCTTGTCCAGTAGCACCGCGGAACTGGCTCTGCCAGGCCGCTGGTGCTGCCCCTTGAGGGGCTGAGCGGCTATGCGCAGCGAGCAAGCGACGGGGGGGTCTAAGAAAGCGCCATCGAAATGTCGTTGGTGGGCAGTTTGCGGTCGAAGGTCAGGCCCGCTTCCACATGTTCCAGGTGTTCGTTCATCAGGCGCACGGCCAGTGCTTCGTCCTTGGCCGCCAGGGCCTTGACGATGTCGGCGTGTTCCTCGTTGGAGTGCTCGGCCGCGTTGGTGCTCTGGTACATCAGCATGATCAGCGCGCAACGCGAGAGCAGCTCACGCAAGAGTTCGGCCAGCACCTGGTTGCCCATGAGTTCGGCCATGCGCACGTGAAAGTCGGCCAGCAGTTCGGTGCGGCCGGGCACGTCCTCGTTGGCCACGGCCAGCTTTTCTTGCGCGACGTGTTCCCGCAGGGCCTTGATCTTGCTGGGGGTCACCTGTCTCACGAAGGCGCGCGTCATTTCGGCTTCGAGCATGCGGCGCACGGCAAACACCTGCTTGGCCTCGTCCACCGACGGTGCGGCCACGAAGGCCCCGCGGGCCGGCTCCAGCCGGATCAGCCGGTTCTGCGACAGCTGGAACAGCGCTTGCCGCACCAGGGTGCGCGAGACACCGAAGTGGTCGGCCAGCTTCTGCTCGGCCAGCTTGGTGCCGGGGTGCAGGCGGTGCTCGACGATGGCGCGGGTCAGCGACTCGACGATCTGGCGGGTGCTGGAGGTTTCCATGCGGTTCATCATATCGGGAAAAACAAAAAGTGTATACAATTTTGGTCGACCAACCACCAAGGATACCGACATGGGATTGAGCACACACGTTCTGGACACCATGCACGGCTGCCCCGCGGCCGGCATGGGCGTTGAGCTGTACACGACCGACGGCGAGCAGGCCACGCTGGTCAAACGCTTCACCTTGAACAACGACGGCCGCAACCCGGACGGGCCGCTGTACGACAACGCCAGTCTGCAGCGCGGCACGTACCGGCTGGTGTTCGATGTGAAGGGGTATTTCGCGGCCCGGGGCGTGGCCTTGCCCGAGCCGAATTTTCTGAACCGTGTGGCGCTGGACTTTGGCGTGGCCCACACCGACCAGCATTACCACGTGCCGCTGCTGGTCAGCCCCTGGAGCTACAGCACGTACCGGGGAAGTTAGGCGCGATCCCCCCGCGCCGCCTGCGGCGTCACCCCCCAGGGGGCGATGCGAGTGGCCCGGCAAAGCCGGTTCCACCGCATCCTCGAAACAGTCATTGCGCCCCGATCACATCGTCGGAGTGCGTGTCCCCCATCCAGTGGTCCCGTGGAACGGGCTTTGCCCGGCCACAGGGACTGTCCCCCCGCGCAGCAGGGGGGAAGCGCCGTCAGGCGCGCAGGAGGGAAAAGTTCTACCTATCCCGCTGACCTTCGGTCAGCGTGTCCAGCTGGAACTGGCCGCTCTGGTCCCAGAGCCAGGTGTCGGTGTAGGTGACGCGGCCCAGGCGCTGCGGCACCGGGTAGGGCGCGGCGGCGCGTGCGGTGCGCTCGATTTCGGCACGGGCGCCGGCATGGCTGGGCGGGCGCAGCCAGCTCATCGAGACGATCTGACCGCGGCTGTCGATGTCCATCTGCATCACGCCGACGCCTTGCAGCAGCGGAGGCATCTTGCCCTTGTAGATGCGGTGACTGTTCTGCGCGTAAATGTGGCGCGCTCCGTCTTTGCGGTAGTCCTGGGCCGAAGCGGCTGACGACAGTTGTGCGCCTGGGGGCAGCGGGATGGCGGCGGCAGGTGCCGGGGCGGGCGCCGTGGCCACGGGTGCGGCGGGTCGCGGAGCGGTCGGGGCCGTGGGGGCTGCCACGGGAGGCGGGGGCATGGGCGTCGAGCAGGCGGCCAGCAGGGCTGCGGTCAACGCGGACAACAGACCACCCAGTGTGGCGGGACGGGGGGCTTGGGGTGACGGTTGGGACATGACGACTCTCAGGGGTGACGAACTGGACAGCAGCGGAACCGACCGGTGCCTGAGGCGCCACCGGTCCTGCGGGTGGCGGCCATACGCGCCGGCGTATGCAGTGTATGGCGGTTCAACCCGGGCGCCGTGGCATGCTCGCCCGATACTGCCGAGCGTTGACCGCACTTACGTTTTTACACGTTTTTATTGCAAACACACCACACATGGCCCACCACCTGGAGGACTTCCTCAACCGTCTGGCGCTCGAACCCGCCGTGCTCGTCACGGTCGGGCGCACGCGCGGCTCGGTGCCGCGTGAGGAGGGCACCTGGATGGCCGTGTTCGCTAAACACCAGGTGGGCACCATCGGCGGCGGCCAGCTGGAGTGGAGCGCCCTGCAGCAGGCCCGCCAGCGACTGGCCGGGGGCGATCCGCAACCGTGGGAGCACGCCGCCGCCCTTGGGCCCAGCCTGGGCCAGTGCTGCGGGGGCAGCCTGGTGCTGCACTGCGAGCCGGTGGACATGGCCGATGCCAGCGCTCTGCGCGCGCGGCTGGCGCCCCGCCTCACGCCGGTGGCGCTGTTCGGTGGTGGGCATGTGGGGCGGGCGCTGGTGCAGGCCTTGGCGCCGCTGCCGTTCGCCGTGCAATGGGTGGACAGCCGTGACGAGGTCTTCCCGTCCGACGTGTCCGCCCAGGTGCACACCGAACATTCCGATCCCGTGCAGGCCGCGGTGGCCGATCTGGCCCCGGGGGCGCATGTGCTCATCATGAGCTTCTCCCATGCCGAAGACCTGGACATCGTGGCCGCCTGCCTGCGGCGCCGGCGCGAGCGGGCCGACCTGCGTTTCATCGGCCTCATCGGCAGCCGCACCAAATGGGCGAGCTTTCGCCGCCGTCTGGCCGAACGTGGTTTCACCGAGTCCGAGCTGGCCCTGGTCACCTGCCCGATCGGGCTGCCCGGCATCGAGGACAAGGCGCCCGAGGTGATCGCTGCGTCGGTCGTGGCGCAGTTGTTGCTTTTGCGAGAGGCAGCGGATTCGCCGCCTGCCTGAGTTCCCGCGCGCGGGCCGTACGGGGCTTTTGCTGTTGGAATGTTGCCAAAAACTGTATACACTTTTGGTTCGGTCGCAGCGGAGCGGGTGGGGCGCAACCCCACTCATCGCGGCCCTCAGTCGACTCAGAGCGCCCGCGGTGGTGAGTCGCAAACCCTGACGGACACACCGTCCACGTGTTGAGGTGCCATGGAAACCTACCTGCTCGACTGGGCCAACCTGCTGCTGCGCTGGTTGCACGTCATCGTCGCCATCGCCTGGATCGGCTCTTCGTTTTATTTCGTTTTTCTGGACAGCAGCCTCACGCCGCCCGAAGACGAGCAGCTGAAAAAAGACGGCGTGTCCGGTGAGTTGTGGGCGCTGCACGGCGGCGGCTTCTACCACCCGGTCAAGTTCAAGGCCGCGCCGCCCAAGCTGCCCGAGCACCTGCACTGGTTTTACTGGGAAAGTTATTCCACCTGGCTGTCCGGCTTTGCGCTGTTCCTCATCTCCTACCTCTGGAGCCCCAGCGTCTACCTGATCGACCCGCGCATCATGGAATGGTCGCCCGCCGGCGCCATCGCCGCGGCGCTGGCCTTCCTGGTGGTGTTCTGGTTCGCTTACGACGCCATCTGCCGCACCCTGGGGCAGACGAAAAACGGCGACGCCAAGGTGGGCGCGCTGGTGCTGGTGCTGGTCTGCGTGGCGGCCTACGCGGCCACGCAGATGTTCGCCGGCCGAGCCGCCTTCCTGCTGATGGGCGCGATGCTCGCCACCTCGATGAGCGCCAACGTGTTCTTCTGGATCATCCCCGGCCAGCGCACCATGGTGGCCGACATGAAGGCCGGCCGCCCGGTCGACCCGATCCACGGCATCCGCGGCAAGCAGCGCAGCGTGCACAACACCTACTTCACGTTGCCGGTGCTGTTCGCGATGTTGAGCAACCACTACAGCTTCACCTACGCGCACCCGCAGAACTGGCTCATCCTCATCGGCATGATGTTCGCGGGCGCGGCCATCCGCCAGTTCTTCGTCATGCGCCACGGCTACAAGCTGGGCCGCAACCCGCACCCCTGGAAGTACGCGGCCGTGGGCGTGGTGGTGCTGCTGGGGCTGATCGTCTGGCTTCGCCCGGCGCCCGTGGCACCGTCTGCAGCGGCGCCCGCCGCCGTCGGGTATGCGCAGATCCAGCCCGTGGTGGCGCAGCGCTGCGTGATGTGCCACGGCGAAGCCCTGCAGAGCAAGGGCGTGCGCCTGGACTCGGCGGACGAACTCAAGAAGAACGCGCAGATGGTCTACCAGCAGGTGGTGGTGCAGAAGCTGATGCCCATGAACAATGCCACCGGCATCACCGATGACGAGAGAGCGTTGTTCGCGCAGTGGTTCAAGGCCGGCGCCCCTGTGAACTAGGGCGTCCTGCGCTACGCTCAGGGTTTTCCATCCAACGGGAGACCCCATGAAAACACGCGCCGCCGTGGCCTGGAAGGCCGGCGAACCCCTGACCATCGAGACCGTCGATCTGCAGGGGCCCAAGTTCGGCGAGGTGCTGGTCGAGATCAAGGCCACCGGCATCTGCCACACCGACTACTACACGCTCTCGGGAGCCGACCCCGAGGGTCTGTTCCCCGCCATCCTGGGCCACGAAGGCGCGGGCATCGTGGTGGACGTCGGCCCCGGCGTGACCTCGCTCAAGAAGGGCGACCACGTCATTCCGCTCTACACGCCCGAATGCCGCCAGTGCAAGTTCTGCCTGAGCCGCAAGACCAACCTGTGCCAGCTGATCCGCGGCACGCAGGGCAAGGGCCTGATGCCCGACGCCACCAGCCGCTTCTCCATCGACGGAAAGCCCATCCTGCACTACATGGGCACCTCCACCTTCAGCAACTACATCGTGGTGCCCGAGATCGCGGTGGCCAAGATCCGGCCCG
>NZ_JBPCSJ010000568.1:0-5662 GCF_051007235.1 Hydrogenophaga sp.
CCTGCAGCGCGACCAGTTGATGGCCATGGCCACGAAGGCCCAGAACATGAAGAAAACCGACGCCGTGGCGGCCGTGGTGACCGCCTGCGAGCAACTCGCGAAAGTGACCACCGCATGAAGCACGCCATTCGACACATCCACTTTGTGGGCATCGGCGGCTCGGGCATGAGCGGTATCGCCGAGGTGCTGCTCAACCAGGGCTATGTGGTCTCGGGTTCCGACCTGGGCGAAAACGCCGCCACGCGCCGCCTGGCGCAGCTGGGCGCCACGGTGCACAAGGGCCACGACGCGGCCTTCATCGCCGGGGCCGACGCCATCGTCACCTCCACCGCCGTGAAGGCCGACAACCCCGAGGTGGTGGCCGCCCACGCCAAGCTGGTGCCGGTGGTGCCGCGTGCCATCATGCTGGCCGAGCTGATGCGCATGAAAAAGGGCATCGCCATCGCCGGCACGCACGGCAAGACGACCACCACCAGCCTGGTCGCCAGCGTGCTGGCCGCCGCCCACCTGGACCCGACGTTTGTGATCGGCGGGCGGCTGAACAGCGCCGGCGCCAACGCGCAGCTGGGCTCGGGCGAGTACATCGTGGTCGAGGCCGACGAGTCGGACGCGTCCTTCCTGAACCTGCTGCCGGTGCTGTCGGTCGTCACCAACATCGACGCCGACCACATGGACACCTACGGCCACGACTTCGGCAAGCTCAAGTCGGCCTTCGTGGACTTTCTGCACAAGATGCCGTTCTACGGCGCGGCCGTGGTCTGTGTGGACGACCCGGCGATCCGCGAGATCCTGCCGCAGATCGCGCGCCCCATCACGCCCTACGGCGTGAGCGAGGACGCGCAGATCCGCGCCGTCAACGTGCGTGCCGTGGGCGGACAGATGCACTTCACCGTGCAGCGCCGCAACGGCGAGGTGCTGCCCGACCTGGACGTGGTGCTCAACCTGCCGGGCCACCACAACGTGCTCAACGCGCTGGCGGCCATCGGCATCGCGGTCGAGATCGGCGTGCCCGACGCCGCCATCCAGCAGGCGCTCGCCGAGTTCAAAGGCGTGGGCCGGCGCTTCCAGCGCTACGGCGACGCGGCCCTGCCGTCGGGGGGTGTGGCCACGCTGGTGGACGACTACGGCCACCACCCGGTGGAGATGGCGGCCACGCTGGCCGCGGCGCGTGGCGCCTTCCCGGGCCGGCGCCTGGTGCTGGCCTTCCAGCCGCACCGCTACAGCCGCACGCGCGACTGTTTCGAGGATTTCGTGAAGGTGATCGGCCAGGCCGACGCCGTTCTGCTGGCCGAGGTGTACGCCGCCGGCGAGGCGCCCATCGTGGCCGCCGATGGCCGTGCCCTGACCCGCGCCTTGCGGGTGGCGGGCAAGGTCGAACCGGTGTTCGTGGACGACATCACCGTCATGCCGCAGGCGGTGCTGGACAACGCCCGCGATGGCGACGTGGTGCTGTGCATGGGCGCCGGCTCCATCGGCGCGGTGGCGGGGCAGGTGGTCGAACTGGCCAGCAAGGCCAAGGTTTGAACGTGGGAGCTGTTGTGAATTACATGGATGCAAAAGCGCTCGGCAAGGTCGCCGTGCTGCTGGGCGGGCGCTCCGCCGAACGCGAGGTCTCGCTCATGTCCGGCACCGGCGTGCTGGCGGCGCTGAAGTCCAAGGGTGTGGATGCCCACGCCTTTGACCCGGCCGAACGCGACCTGGGGGAGCTCAAGCGCGAAGGTTTCAACCGCGTCTTCATCGCCTTGCACGGTCGCTTCGGCGAAGACGGCACGGTGCAGGGTGCGCTCGAAATCATGGGCATTCCGTACACCGGCCCGGGCGTCATGGCGTCGAGTGTGGCCATGGACAAGCTCATGACCAAGCGCATCTGGATCGCCGAAGGCCTGTCGACGCCGGCCTGGCGCCAGGTGCACAGCGCGGCCGAGACCCGCGCCGCCTTCGAGGCGCTGGGCTCGCCCATGATCGTCAAGCCGGTGCGCGAAGGCTCGACCATCGGCCTGACCAAGGTCATGACCGCCGACCAGTGCGAGGCGGCCTATGCGCTGGCCTCCGGCCAGGACCCGATGGTGATGTGCGAACAGTTCATCGCCGGTGACGAGGTGACCATTCCCGTGCTGGGCACCGGCGCCCAGGCGCGCGCGCTGCCGGTGATCCGCATCGTCGCGCCCGACGGCAACTACGACTACCAGCACAAGTACTTCACCGACGACACCAAGTACCTCGTGCCCTGCGGTCTGCCCGAGGGAGAAGAGGCCGCGATCCAGGCGCTGGTGCTGCAGGCCTTCCGCGCGCTGGACTGCCGCGGCTGGGCCCGCGCCGACGTGATGATCGACGCGAAGACGCGCCAGCCGTATCTGCTGGAAATCAACACCTCGCCGGGCATGACCAGCCACTCGCTGGTGCCCATGTCGGCCCGCGCCACCGGCCTGTCGTACGAAGACCTGTGCCTGCAGGTGCTGGCCAGCGCGGCGCTGGACAACGCTCCCCACCAGGCCTGATGCCCCACGCCCCATGGACCGCACCGAACTGCCCCTGGACGTCAAGCTCATGACCATGGCCACGCGCGCCCTGGTCGTGGTGCTGATCGCCCTCGCGGCGGTGGCGGCGGGCACCTGGGCGCTGCGCCACCCGGCCTGGTCGGTGCGGGCCATCACGGTGCAGGGCGACGTGGTGCACCAGAACGCCGTGACCTTCCGCGCGCAGCTGGCAGCGCAGATGAAGAGCAGCCTCTCGGGCAGCTTCCTCACGCTGGACCTGCAGCAGGTGCGCAGCCTGTTCGAGGCCGTGCCCTGGGTGCGCAGCGCGGTGGTACAGCGCGAATTCCCCAACCGCCTGCGCGTGACCATCGAAGAACACCAGGCCGTGGCCTGGTGGGGCCAGGCGGGCTCGGGCCGGCTGGTCAACCGGCTGGGCGAGGTCTTCGACGCCAGCCCGGACGAAGGCGAAGAGCTACCCGAACTGGCCGGGCCCGACCATCAATCGGCCCAGGTGTGGGCGCTGTTCCAGAGCCTGCAGACCGAATTCAGCCGCCTGGACATGGGCCTGTCCCGGCTGCAGCTCAACGAGCGCGGCAGCTGGAGCATCGATCTCGACAGCGGCACGCACATCGAACTGGGCCGTGGCACGCCCGACGAGCTGCTGGCCCGCACGCAGCGTTTCACCGCCACCCT
The DNA here is from genome assembly GCF_051007235.1 of Hydrogenophaga sp. Taxonomy (GTDB): domain Bacteria; phylum Pseudomonadota; class Gammaproteobacteria; order Burkholderiales; family Burkholderiaceae_C; genus Hydrogenophaga. The sequence goes on from NZ_JBPCSJ010000568.1 coordinate 3,171, forward strand.
CAGCCAGCTGACGGCGCGCTACCCCGGCGCCCTGCAGTCGGTGGACCTGCGCTATCCCAATGGCTACGCGTTGCGCGTGCGCGGCGTGACCACCGTCGCCCAGGACGATCCCAAGCAATCCCAGAACACCCGGTAAACAAGCACACATCATGGCCAAGGAATACAAGGACCTCGTCGTCGGACTGGACATCGGCACCGCCAAGATCATGGTGGTGGTGGCCGAGGTGCAGGCCAATGGTGAACTCAAGCTCGCGGGGCTCGGCGTCTCGGCCAGCCACGGGCTCAAGCGCGGCGTGGTGGTCAACATCGACGCCACGGTGCAGAGCATCCAGCAGGCGCTCAAAGAAGCCGAGCTGATGGCCGATTGCCGCATCGCCCGCGTCTACACCGGCATCACCGGCAGCCACATCCGCGGCATCAACAGCAGCGGCATGGTGGCCATCAAGGACCGCGAGGTCACCCCGGCCGATGTGGCCCGCGTGATCGAGACGGCCAAGGCGATCAACATCTCGACCGACCAGCGCCTGCTGCTGGTCGAGCCGCAGGAATTCGTGATCGACGGCCAGGAGGTCAAGGAGCCGATCGGCATGAGCGGCATCCGCCTGGAAGCCAAGGTGCACATCGTCACCGGCGCCCAGAGCGCGGCGGAAAACATCATCAAGTGCGTGCGCCGCTGCGGGCTGGAGGTGGACCAGCTCATGCTCAACCCGCTGGCGTCGAGCCAGGCCATCCTGACCGACGACGAGAAAGAACTGGGCGTGGCGCTGGTGGACATCGGCGCCGGCACCACCGACGTGGCGATCTTCGCTGGCGGTGCGATCCGCCACACGGCGGTGATCCCGATCGCCGGTGACCTGATCACCAGCGACATCGCCATGGCGCTGCGCACGCCCACCAAGGACGCCGAGGACATCAAGGTCGAGAACGGTTGCGCCAAGCAGCTGCTGGCCGACCCGGAGACGCGGGTCGAGGTGCCCGGCCTGGGCGACCGCGGCCCGCGCATGCTCAGCCGCCAGGCCCTGGCCGGCGTGATCGAGCCGCGCGTCGAAGAGATTTTTGCCCTGGTGCAACAGGTGGTGCGCGATTCGGGCTTCGAGGAGGTGCTGTCCTCGGGCATCGTGCTCACCGGCGGCAGCGCCGTCATGCCGGGCATGGTCGAACTGGGCGAGGACATCTTCCTCAAACCGGTGCGCCGCGGTGTGCCGCACTACGCCGGCGCGCTGTCGGACATGGTGTCGCAGCCGCGCGCGGCCACGGTCATGGGTCTGCTCGAAGAAGCCCGCCTGGCGCGCGTGCGCGGACACAAGGTGGCGCAGAAGGCCGGCTCCATGCAGGGCGCGCTGGACCGCATGAAAAACTGGTTTGTGGGGACGTTCTGATCATGAAACGTCCACTTGCCGCACAGGGTGACCCCCGCACACGCCCCCGATCCCGATGTCGGGACTGCACAGGGCCACCCGGATGAGTCCCCACCCCCATCACCGAATCGCCAGCGTTTTTTTGAATCACACCGCGACCCGCAAGGGCGCAACCCAGGAGGTTTTATGAGCATCGAAATGATCGAAGTCGAAGAGTTCAACCAAGGCACCCAGATCAAGGTGATCGGCGTCGGCGGCGGCGGCGGCAACGCGGTGGACCACATGGTCTCGCGCAACGTCCAGGGCGTGGAATTCATCTGCGCCAACACCGATGCCCAGGCCCTGAGCCGCAGCCTGGCCTCCCGCACCATCCAGCTGGGCGGCACCGGCCTGGGCGCCGGCAGCAAGCCCGAGAAGGGCCGTGACGCGGCCGAACTGGCGGTGGAAGACATCCGCACCGCCATCGATGGCGCGCACATGCTGTTCATCACCCCCGGCATGGGCGGCGGCACCGGCACAGGCGCTGCGCCGGTGATCGCGCGCGTGGCCAAGGAAATGGGCATCCTGACCGTGGGTGTGGTGACCAAGCCCTTCGATTTCGAAGGCGGCAAGCGCATGCAGAACGCCGATGCCGGTCTGGCCGAGCTCGAAGCCAATGTGGACTCGCTGATCGTGGTGCTCAACGACAAACTGCTCGATGTGCTGGGCGAGGACGTGACCCAGGACGAGGCCTTTGCCCACGCCAACGACGTGCTCAAGAACGCTGTCGGCGGCATCGCCGAGATCATCAACGAGTACGGCAACGTGAACGTCGACTTCGAAGACGTGCGCACCGTGATGGGCGAGCCCGGCAAGGCCATGATGGGCACCGCCACCGCCACCGGTCCGGACCGCGCCCGCATCGCCGCCGAGCAGGCCGTGGCCTGCCCGCTGCTGGAGGGTGTGGACCTGTCCGGCGCCAAGGGCGTGCTGGTGCTGGTGACGGCGTCCAAGGGCAGCCTGAAGCTCAAGGAATCGAAGGAAGCGATGAACGCCATCAAGGCCTACGCCGCACCGGACGCGCACGTGATCTACGGCGCCGCCTACGACGAGAGCCTGGGCGACGAGATGCGCGTGACCGTGGTGGCCACGGGT
>NZ_JBPCSJ010000569.1:0-2269 GCF_051007235.1 Hydrogenophaga sp.
ATCGAGGGCAAACGCGGTGAACCGCGTCTGCGCCCGCCCTACATCGCACAGGTCGGGCTGTTCGGCCGGCCCACGCTGGAACACAACTTTGAAACGCTCTACTGGGTGCGCGACATCGTGCAGCGCGGTCCGGCCTGGTTCAGCGGCTTCGGCCGCCATGGGCGCAAAGGCCTGCGCTCCTTCAGCGTCAGCGGCCGCGTGCGCGAACCCGGTGTGAAGCTGGTGCCGGCAGGCATCACGCTGCGCGAACTCATCGACGAACACTGCGGCGGCATGGCCAAGGACCACACGCTCTACGGCTACCTGCCCGGTGGCGCCTCGGGCGGCATCTTGCCCGCGAGCCTGGCCGATGTGCCGCTGGACTTCGATACCCTGCAGCCGCACGGCAGTTTCATCGGCTCTGCCGCGGTGGTGGTGCTGGGCCAGCACGACCGCGCGCGCGACGCTGCGCTGACTGCCCTGCGCTTCTTTGAACACGAAAGCTGCGGCCAGTGCACGCCCTGCCGCGTGGGCACCGGCAAGGCTGCCACCTTGATGGAGGCCGAGGTCTGGGACGCCAGCACGCTGGACGACCTGGCCACGGTGATGATCGACGCCTCCATCTGCGGCCTGGGGCAGGCCGCGCCCAACCCGATGCGCAGCGTGATGACGTACTTTGCTCATGAAGTGACCGGAGGTGCCGCATGAGCATCCCCTTCACCCTCGACGGTGTGGCCCTGCAGGCCAACGATGGCGAAACCATCCTCAAGGCCGCGCAACGCCACGGCGTGGACATTCCGCACCTCTGCTACAGCGACGGCCTGCGCCCGGACGGCAACTGCCGCGCCTGCGTGGTCGAAGTGGCGGGCGAACGCGCGCTGGCGCCCTCGTGCTGCCGCGCTGTGACCACCGACATGGTGGTCAAAGCCAAGAGCGCGCGCGCGATCAAGAGCCAGCAGCTGGTGCTGGAACTGCTGCTGGCCGACCGGCCTGAGACCGGACACCAGTGGGTGGATGGGAAGCCCGAGCAGCCGCACGGCGAGCTGAGCCAGTGGGTCAGCGCAATGGGCGTGACGGTGCGGCCCGAGCTGAAAGCCTTGCGTGTGGAAGGGCCGAAGCCCGACCTGAGCCACCCGGCCATGGCGGTGAACCTGGACGCCTGCATCCAGTGCACGCGCTGCGTGCGCGCCTGACGCGAAACGCAGATGAACGACGTGATCGGTGTCGCGCACCGCGGTGGCCACGCGCAGATCGTGTTCGACCTGAGCGACCCCATGGGTGCGAGCAGCTGCGTGGCCTGCGGCGAATGCGTGCAGGCCTGCCCCACCGGCGCGCTCAGCCCCAAGACGCTGATGGGCGACCAGCGCGTGGACAAGACCGTGGACTCGGTCTGCCCGTATTGCGGCGTGGGCTGTCTGCTGACCTACAAGGTCAAGGACAACACCATCGTGGCCGTGGAAGGCCGCGACGGCCCGGCCAACCAGGGCCGGCTGTGTGTGAAGGGACGTTTCGGTTTCGACTATCCGCACCACCCGCAGCGCCTGACCACCCCGTTGATCCGCAAGCCCGGCGTGCCCAAGGACCCGGGCCTCACCGCGCGGCCGGACGACTGGCGCGCCGTGTTCCGCGAAGCCAGCTGGGAAGAGGCGCTGGCGTTCGCCGCCGGCGGCCTGAAGGCGCTGCGCGACACCCACGGCAAGAAGGCGCTGGCCGGTTTCGGCTCGGCCAAGGGCAGCAACGAAGAAGCCTACCTGTTCCAGAAGCTGGTGCGCACCGGCTTTGGCAGCAACAACGTAGACCACTGCACCCGCCTGTGCCACGCCTCCAGCGTGGCGGCCTTGCTCGAAGGTGTGGGCTCGGGCGCGGTGAGCAACCCGGTGGGCGATGTGGAGCACGCCGACTTCGTGCTGGTGATCGGCTCCAACCCCACCAACAACCACCCGGTGGCCGCCACCTGGATGAAGAACGCCGCCGCCCGCGGCGCGAAGATCGTGCTGGCCGACCCGCGCCGCACCGACCTGCACCGCCACGCCTGGCGGCACCTGCCGTTCGAGGCCGACACCGACGTGGCCCTGCTCAACGCGCTGCTGCACGTCATCATCGAAGAAGGCCTGACCGACGCCGACTTCATCGCGCGCCGGGTGGACAACTTCGACGCCATCCGCGAACAGGTGAAGGACACCACGCCCGAGGCCATGGCGCCGATCTGCGGCATCGATCCGCAGACCATCCGCGAGGTGGCGCGCGCCTATGCCACGAGCCAGGCTTCCATGATCCTCTGGGGCATGGG
>NZ_JBPCSJ010000570.1:0-16060 GCF_051007235.1 Hydrogenophaga sp.
GTACAGCGCCACCAGATCGCGCAGGCGTTGCGGCCCGTTGTGCAACCGCAAGGCCTTGCCCTGCTGCTGCAGCTCGCGGCGCAACTCCAGCAGCACCGCCACGGCCGACGAATCGCACTCGCGCAGGGCGCTGGCGTCCAGCACCGCTGCTGGCCCAGGCTGGGTCAGCAGCGCGACGCGCAGCTGGCCCAGCGTGGGCACCGCCTGCTCCAGCGTCAGGCGCTCGGGCAGGCTGGCGCGCTGGTCGGACACGGCCGCCATCGTCAGCCGGCCTTGGCGGTGGCGCCGGCCTTGTTGCGCTGAACCAGGGAGGCGATCAGGCCATCAATGCCCTTGGTGTTGATTTCCTGCGCGAACTGGGTCTTGTAGGTCTCCACCAGCCAGACGCCGAGCACGTTCAGGTCGTAAATCTTCCAGCCGTCGGCCGTTTTCTCCAGGCGGTAGTCCAGCTGGATGGGCTCGCCGCGGCCGCGCACTTCGGAACGCACCACCACTTCGGTGTCTTCGGGCTTGGCACGCAGTGGCTTGAAGCTCACGGTCTGGTCCTTGACCTCGCCCAGCGCGCCCGAGTAGGTGCGCACCAGCAGGGTCTTGAACTCGTCCTGCAGCTGCTTTTGCTGGGCCGGCGTGGCCTGGCGCCAGAAGCGGCCCACGGCCGAGGCGGTCATGCGCGAGAAGTTGACGTTGGGCATGATCTTGCTGTCGACCAGCGCCATGATGCGGTTGACGTCACCCTTCTGGATCGCGGCATCGGCCTTGACGGCGGCCATGACCTCACCCGAGATGCGCTGCACCAGCGCGTCGGGGGCCTCGTCGGCGGCCAGGGCCAGCGAGGGCAGCAGCGGGGTACTGGCCGCGGCCAGCACGGCGATCAGTCGGGAAAACCATTGGCGGCGTTGCATGTCAGTCCATCCTTTGTTTGCGGTGGCCGGCGCTGTTGCCTGGGCCACCCGTTTGAGACCGGGACTGTACGTCACCGGTTCCGGGGCAAATGTGTCGCTTGTGTAATGTCGGGGTATCGAAACGCGCGGTTTGACACGCTTTACCGGGGCGCTTCGCCGTTGCCGTTGCCGTTGCCGTTGCCGTTGCCGTTGCCGTTGCCGAGTCCGGTGCCGGCGTCGATCAGGTCCTCGATCTGGCTCTGGCGGCGCTGCAGGTAGATGTCGCGCGTGAAGCTGTATTTGTCCAGCGCAGCGCCTTCAAGCATGGAGGTCGCGCGCAGCAGGTTGGCGCGGGTTTCAACCGCGCGCAGGGCGTACATCGAGTTGCGGGTCGGGATGTCGTTCACGCGCGAGACCAGGTCGCCGCTGGTCTCCACGCCAAAACCGGCGGCGTCTCGGATGGACGAGGGGCCGAAGATCGGCAGCACAAGATAGGGGCCGGACGGCACGCCCCAGCGGCCCAGGGTCTGACCAAAGTCCAGCGAGGTGCGTTCGATGCCCATTTCGGACGCGATGTCGAACACGCCCCAGAAGCCCAGCACGGTGTTGACGCCGACGCGCAGGCCGTTTTCTGCGGCGGCCTGCGGCTTGAGCTGCAAGGTGGCGTTGACGAACGACCAGACGTCGCGCAGGTTGCCGAAGAAGTTGCTCACACCGGTGCGGATCAAGTCCGGTGCGGTGTCGCGGTACACCGTGGCCACCGGCTTGAGCACCGCGCCGTCCACCGCGTCGTTGAACTGGCTGACACCGCGGTTGAACGGCTCCAGCGGGTCGCGCGGGTTGGCGTCGGGTCCGGTGGCGCAGCCCGCCAGTCCGGCCACCACCAGCAAGGCGGTGGCCACACGCCCGCTCCATGATCGAATCGTTTTCATCTCACCCCCTGGCGGGGACTGGCCCCTGTTGTGTCTGTCGCCCTGCTCACTGCGCGGGCGCTTCCTTGCCGCCGTCGGCCGCCTTGTTGAACAAGAACTGACCGATCAGGTTCTCCAGCACCACGGCGGACTGTGTCTGCGTGATCACGTCGCCGTTGGCGAGGTTCTTCATGTCGCCACCGGGTTCGATGCCGATGTACTGGTCCCCCAGCAGGCCGGCGGTGAGGATCTTGGCCGACGAGTCCTTGGGGAACTGGATGTCCTTGCGGATGTCCATGGTCGCCACGCCCTGGAAGGTCTGCGTGTCCAGCGTGATGCTGGTCACACGCCCCACGTTCACGCCGGCCGAACGCACCGGCGCCCGCGGCTTGAGGCCGCCGATGTTGTCGAAGCGGGCCTGCACCGTGTAGGTATCGCCACCGTTGTTGAAGCTGGCCAGGTTGGCGGCCTTGAGGGCCAGGAACAGCAGGGCCAGCGCGCCGAGCACGACGAACAGGCCCACGAGGATTTCGGTACTTTTCTTGTTCATGATCAAGCCTCTCGCAGAGCCGCCTCACGAGAGGCTTGCGCCTCCGCGGGGGGCAGTGAACACACGCAGGGATGAACGTGGGAGTTCATATTTCTTCGATTCAGGGTGTCGAGAACATCAGGGCGGTCAGGATGAAGTCCATGGCCAGCACGCCCAGCGAAGCGGTGACCACGGTGCGCGTGGTCGCGTAGGCCACCCCTTCGGGCGTGGCCTCGGTTTCGTAGCCCTGGTAGAGGGCGACGGCGGTGCAGATGACGCCGAACACGGCGCTCTTGGCCACGCCGTTGCCCACGTCGCGCCAGACGTCGACGCCGCTCTGCTGGATGGACCAGAAGTTACCGGCGTCGATGCCGATCAGCAGCACCGCCACCAAGTAGGCCCCCAGGATGCCGACCGCTGAGAACAGTGCCGCGAGCAGCGGCATGGACAGGATGCCACCCAGGAAGCGCGGCGCCAGCACGCGGGCCTTGGGATCGATGGCCATGAGCTCCATGGCGGAGATCTGCTCGCCCGCTTTCATCAGGCCGATTTCGGCCGTCAGCGAGGTGCCGGCACGGCCAGCGAACAGCAGCGCCGTGACCACCGGACCCAATTCGCGCACCAGCGCCAGGTTGACGATCAGGCCCAGCGACTCGGCGGCGCCGTAGGTCGTGAGTGCGTAGTACATCTGCAACGCCAGCACGAAGCCCACCGCCGTGCCCGAGGCCAGGATGATGACCAGCGAACGGTTGCCAATGGCGTGGATCTGCTGCACCACCAGGCCCGGGCGGGTGATGGCCGCCGGCAACGCCTGCAGCAGCTCCCAGAAAAAGAGCGCGCCACGCCCCCAACTGGCCCGCACGTCCAGCGCGCGGCGGCCGAGCAGTTGCAAGAGGTTCATGGTGCGGCCTCCAGACCGAAGTCCTGGGCCACGGGGCGTGCCGGGTAATGGAACTTGACCGGTCCGTCGGGTTCCCCTCGCACGAACTGGCGCACCTCGGGTTCGGTGCTGGCCATCAGCTCGGCCGGCGTGCCCTGGGCCACCACACGCCCGCCCGTGGCCATGAGCACCACCCAGTCGCTGATCGCCATGCACTGGGGCACGTCGTGCGAAATCAGCAGCGTGGTGGCACCGGTCACGTCGGTCAGGGTGCGGATGAGTTTGGCCGCCACGCCCATGGACACCAGGTCCAGGCCGGCGAACGGCTCGTCGTACATGATGAGTTCGGGCTCGAGCGCGATGGCGCGCGCCAGCGCGACGCGGCGCGCCATGCCGCCGGAGACTTCGCTGATCTTCAGGTGTGCTGCGCCCCGCAGGCCGACGGCGTTGAGCTTCATGAGCACGATGTCGCGGACCAGCGCCTCGGGCAGATCGGTCATCTCGCGCAGCGGGAAGGCCACGTTGTCGAAGACGTTGAGATCGGTGAACAGCGCGCCGAACTGGAACAGCATGCCCAGGCGGCGGCGCAGGCGGAACAGCTGCGCCTTGTCACTGGTATTGACCACCTCACCGTCGAACACCACCCGGCCGCTGTTGGCCGCGTGCACCCCACCGATCAGGCGCAGCAGCGTGGTCTTGCCACAGCCCGACCCGCCCAGCACCGCCGTGACCTTGCCGCGGGCGAAGGTCAAAGACAGGTCGTTCAGGATCGTCCTGCGGCTGTCATAGCCGAAGGTGACGTGGTCGATCTCGATGAAGGGTTTATCGCTCATGGGGGGTCTGAAGAACCGCGGATTGTCTCATGAGGGTAAATCCCTAAGGCTTTGGGCCTCTTTCCACCTTTCAAACGCCTCCGGAGACCAGTGCCCCAGTCGAGAACGCGGTGGAACCGGCTCCGCCGGGCCCCACGCGTTGCCCCCTGCAGGGGGTCGCGCGCAGCGCGGCGGGGGTGGTTCAATCAGCGCGGGAGGTCGGAAGCACCCATCAGGAACTCGTCTACCGAGCGCGCGGCCTGGCGGCCTTCGCGGATGGCCCAGACCACCAGGCTTTGGCCACGGCGCATGTAGCCGGCGGCTAACACCTTGGCCACGTTGGTGGCGTAGCCGCCGGTGAAGTCCGTGCTGGCCTTGGCGTTGCCGCGGGCGTCCTTGTCCACGCCAAACGCGTCGAGCACGGTGGCCACCGGGTTCACGAATCCCATGGCCAGCAGCACCAGGTCGGCCTTGTATTCCTTCTCGGTGCCGGCCACTTCCACCAGCTTGCCGTCCTTCATCTCGACGTGCACGGTCTTCAGGCCGGTCAGCTTGCCGTTCTTGCCGATGAATTCCTTGGTGGAGATGGCGAACTCGCGCTTGAGCAGGCCTTTCTCGGCGCTCTCGTCGTGGCTGGAGCTGGTGCGCAGCTTCAGCGGCCAGTACGGCCACACCAGGGGCTTGTTCTCCTGCTCGGGCGGCTGGGGCATGACCTCGAACTGGGTCACGCTGACGGCGCCGTGGCGGGTGCTGGTGCCCACGCAGTCGGAACCGGTGTCACCACCGCCGATGACGATGACGTGCTTGCCGTCGGCACGCAGCTGGCCCTTGAGCTTGTCGCCGGCGTTGACCTTGTTCTGCTGCGGCAGGAACTCCATGGCGAAGTGCACGCCGTCCAGGTCGCGGCCAGGCACGGGCAGATCGCGGCTCTGCTCGGAGCCACCGGTCAGCAGCACGGCGTCGAACTGGGCCTTGAGGTCTTCGGCGCTGATCACCGTCTTGGCGTCGTTGGTGACCTTGAGCCCCTCGGGCACGGAGCCGATGAGTGTGCTGGTCTTGAACACCACGCCCTCGGCTTCCATCTGCGCCACGCGGCGGTCGATGTGGGTCTTCTCCATCTTGAAGTCGGGGATGCCGTAGCGCAGCAGGCCGCCAATGCGGCTGTTCTTCTCGAACACCGTCACGTCGTGGCCGGCGCGCGCCAGCTGCTGGGCCGCGGCCAGGCCGGCCGGGCCGGAGCCGACAACCGCCACCTTCTTGCCGGTCTTGTGCTTGGCCGGCACGGGCTTGACCCAGCCCTCGGCCCAGGCCTTGTCGATGATCGCGTGCTCGATCGACTTGATGCCCACCGCGTCGCCGTTCACGTTGATGGTGCAGGCCGCCTCGCAGGGTGCGGGGCAGATGCGGCCGGTGAATTCCGGGAAGTTGTTGGTGCTGTGCAGCACGGTGATGGCGTTCTGCCAGTCGCCCGAGTACACGAGGTCGTTGAAGTCCGGAATGATGTTGTTGACCGGGCAGCCGTTGTTGCAGAACGGCGTGCCGCAGTCCATGCAGCGCGCGCCCTGGATCTTGGCCTGCTGCTCATCGAGGCCGACCACGAATTCCTTGTAGTGCTTCAGGCGCTCGGTGACGGGCTTGTAGCCCTCTTCCAGGCGCTCGTATTCCATGAAGCCGGTGACTTTTCCCATGATGTTGGTCCTGCGTGGAGTCGTTGTTTACTTGGCCGGGGCCGCTTGCTTCTTGGCGCTGCTCTGGGCCTTGCCGGTGGCGGCCACGGCCGCCTTCTTGGCGTTGATCTCGCCCAGCGCGCGCTTGTATTCCGTCGGGAACACCTTCACGAACTTGGCGCGGGCCTCGGCCCAGTTGTCCAGCAGTTCGCGGGCGCGCTTGCTGCCGGTCCAGCGGTTGTGCTCTTCCAGCAGCTTTTTCAGCTGGGCTTCGTCGGTCTGGTCGCGGTGCCAGATCGCCTTGTCGATGGAGGCTTCCTGCTCGGCCGCGGGCAGCACCTTGTCCAGCGTGACCTGGGCGGTGTTGCAGCGTTGCGCGAACAGGCCGTCTTCGTCGTAGACGTAGGCAACACCGCCGCTCATGCCGGCGGCGAAGTTGCGACCGGTCTTGCCCAGCACCAGCACGGTGCCGCCGGTCATGTATTCACAACCGTGGTCGCCCGTGCCTTCGACCACCGCGGTGGCGCCCGAGAGGCGCACGGCGAAACGTTCGCCGGCCACGCCGCTGAAGAAGGCCTCACCCGAGGTGGCGCCGTACATCACGGTGTTGCCGACGATGGTGTTGCGCGTCGCGTCGCCGCGGAAGTCGATGCTGGGGCGCACCACCACGCGGCCGCCCGACAGGCCCTTGCCGGTGTAATCGTTGGCGTCGCCGATCAGGTAGAGCGTGATGCCGTTGCACAGGAAGGCGCCGAAGGACTGGCCGCCCGTGCCTTCGAGCTGGATGCGGATGCTGTCGTCTGGCAGGCCCTCGGGGTGCACCTTGGTCACCGCGCCCGAGAGCATGGCGCCGACGGACCGGTTCACGTTGCGCGCACGCTCGATGAACTGGACCTTCTCGCCCTTGTCGATGGCGGCCTGGCTCTTGGCGATCAGCACCTTGTCCAGCGACTTCTCCAGCCCGTGGTCCTGCGTCTGCGTGTGCAGGCGCGGCACGTCGGCCGGCACGGCCGGCGTGGCCAGCAGGCGGCTGAAGTCCAGGCCCTTGGCCTTCCAGTGCTCGATGCCCTGCTTCATGTCCAGCAGGTCGGCGCGGCCGATCAGCTCGTCGAAGGTGCGCACGCCCAGCTGCGCCATGATCTGGCGCGCCTCTTCGGCGATGAAGAAGAAGTAGTTGACGACATGCTCGGGCTTGCCCGAGAACTTCTTGCGCAGCTCCGGGTCCTGCGTGGCCACGCCCACCGGACAGGTGTTCAGGTGGCACTTGCGCATCATGATGCAGCCCTCGACCACCAGCGGTGCGGTGGCGAAGCCGAACTCGTCGGCGCCCAGCAGCGCGCCGATGACGACGTCGCGACCGGTCTTCATCTGGCCATCGGCCTGCACGCGGATGCGGCTGCGCAGGCGGTTGAGCACCAGGGTCTGCTGGGTCTCGGCCAGGCCGATTTCCCAGGGCGAACCGCAGTGCTTGATGGACGACCAGGGCGAGGCGCCCGTGCCGCCATCGTGCCCGGCGATCACCACGTGGTCGGCCTTGCACTTGGCCACGCCCGCGGCGATGGTGCCCACACCGACTTCGGACACCAGCTTGACGCTGATGTCGCTGTGCGGCGCCACGTTTTTCAGGTCGTGGATCAGCTGGGCCAGGTCTTCGATCGAGTAGATGTCGTGGTGCGGCGGGGGCGAGATCAGGCCCACGCCCGGCACGCTGTGGCGCAGCTTGCCGATGTATTCCGACACCTTGCCGCCGGGCAACTGGCCGCCCTCGCCGGGCTTGGCGCCCTGGGCCATCTTGATCTGGATCTGGTCGGCGCTGGACAGGTACTCGGCCGTGACACCAAAGCGGCCCGAGGCGACCTGCTTGATCTTGGAACGCAGCGAGTCGCCGGCTTCCAGCGGGTAGTCCACCTCGAAGATGTTGCCCAGCAGGTCGGACATGGTCTGGCCCTGCTTGATCGGGATGCCCTTGAGCTCGTTGCGATAGCGCAGCGCGTCTTCACCGCCTTCGCCGGTGTTGCTCTTGCCGCCGATGCGGTTCATGGCCACGGCCAGCGTGGCGTGCGCTTCGGTGGAGATGGAACCCAGCGACATGGCGCCGGTGGCAAAGCGCTTGACGATTTCCTTGGCCGGTTCGACCTCGTCGATGGAAATGGCCTTGGACGGGTCGATCTTGAACTCGAACAGACCACGCAGCGTCATGTGGCGCTTGCTCTGGTCGTTGATGATCTGGGCGTACTCCTTGTACGTGTTCCAGTTGTTGGCCCGCGTGCTGTGCTGCAGCTTGGCGATCGCGTCGGGGGTCCACATGTGCTCTTCGCCACGGGCACGCCAGGCGTATTCGCCGCCGGTTTCCAGCATGCTGGCCAGCACCGGGTCGTCACCAAAGGCGGCCTTGTGCATGCGGATGGCTTCTTCCGCGATCTCGAACACGCCGATGCCTTCCACGCGGCTGGCGGTGCCGGTGAAGTACTTGGCCACGGTCTCGCTGTTCAGGCCGATGGCCTCGAACAGCTGGGCGCCGCAGTAGCTCATGTACGTGCTCACGCCCATCTTGGACATGATCTTGGACAGGCCCTTGCCGATCGCCTTGACGTAGTTGTAGATCGCTTTCTCGGCGCTCAGGTCGCCCGGCAGCTCCTGGTGGATCGCCTGCAGCGTTTCCATCGCCAGGTAGGGGTGCACGGCTTCGGCGCCGTAGCCGGCCAGCACGGCGAAGTGGTGCACCTCGCGCGCGGTGCCGGTTTCCACCACCCGGCCGGCGGTGGTGCGCAGGCCTTCACGCACCAGGTGCTGGTGCACGGCCGACAGGGCCAGCAGCGCCGGCACGGCCACCTGGGTGCGGCTGACGGCGCGGTCGCTGATGATCAGGATGTTCTTGCCACCCTTGATCGCATCCACCGCTTCGGCGCACAGCGAGGCCAGCTTGGCTTCCACGCCTTCCTTGCCCCAGGCGGCGGGGTAGGTGATGTCCAGCGTGGCGCTCTTGAACTTGCCCTGCGTCACCGATTCGATGTTGCGCAGCTTGGCCATGTCGGCCGCGTCCAGCACCGGCTGGCTCACTTCCAGGCGCATCGGTGGGTTGACCTGGTTGATGTCCAGCAGGTTGGGCTTGGGGCCGACGAAGGACACCAGCGACATCACGATCGCTTCGCGGATCGGGTCGATCGGCGGGTTGGTCACCTGGGCGAACAGCTGCTTGAAGTAGTTGTACAGCGGCTTGTTCTTGCCCGAGAGCACGGCCAGCGGGCTGTCGTTGCCCATGGAGCCGATGCCCTCTTCGCCATTGGCGGCCATCGGGCTGAGCAGGAACTTGATGTCTTCCTGCGTGAAGCCGAAGACCTGCTGCTGGTCCAGCAGTTCGGGCGATACGTTCTCGGTGCCCTGCGATTGCGGCTCGGTCTTGCTGATCGGCAGTTCGACCGCGTCTTCACCGGCGACGGGATGCTCCACGTCGTCCAGGCGGATGCGCAGGTTCTCGATCCACTGCTTGTAGGGCTTGCTGTTGGCGAGGTTGGCCTTGAGCTCCTCGTCGTCGATCATGCGGCCCTGCTCCAGGTCGATCAGGAACATCTTGCCAGGCTGCAGGCGCCACTTGCGCACGATCTTGTTTTCCGGGATCGGCAGCACGCCCGATTCGGAACCCATGATGACCAGGTCGTCGTCGGTGATGCAGTAGCGCGAGGGTCGCAGGCCGTTGCGGTCCAGCGTGGCGCCGATCTGGCGGCCGTCGGTGAACACGATGGAGGCCGGGCCGTCCCAGGGCTCCAGCATGGCGGCGTGGTATTCGTAGAACGCGCGACGGCGCGGGTCCATCATGGTGTGCTGTTCCCAGGGCTCGGGAATCATCATCATCACGGCCTGGCTGATCGGGTAGCCGGCCATCGTCAGCAGTTCGAGGCAGTTGTCGAACGTGGCGGTGTCGGACTGGCCGGCGAAGCTGATCGGGTAGAGCTTCTGCAGGTCGGCACCCAGCACCGGCGAGGACATCACGCCCTCGCGTGCCTTCATCCAGTTGTAGTTGCCCTTGACGGTGTTGATTTCACCGTTGTGCGCCACATAGCGGTACGGGTGGGCCAGCGGCCACTCGGGGAAGGTGTTGGTCGAAAAGCGCTGGTGCACCAGGCCCAGAGCCGAGACACAGCGCGGATCCTGCAGGTCCAGGAAATAGGTGCCCACCTGGTCGGCCAGCAGCAGGCCCTTGTAGACCACGGTGCGGCTGCTCATGCTGGGCACGTAATACTCTTTGCTGTGCTTGAGCTTGAGCGCCTGGATGTGGGCGCTGGCGGTCTTGCGGATCACGTACAGCTTGCGTTCCAGCGCGTCCTGCACGATCACGTCGGCCCCGCGGCCGATGAACACCTGTCGCATGATCGGCTCTTTCTCGCGCACCGTCGGGGACATGGGCATGTCCTTGTTGACAGGCACGTCGCGCCAGCCCAGCAGCACCTGGCCTTCGGCCTTGATGGCGCGCTCCATCTCCTGCTCGCAGGCCAGGCGGCTGGCGTGCTCCTTGGGCAGGAAGATCATGCCGACGCCATACTCGCCGGCCGGCGGCAGGGCCACGCCCTGCTTGGCCATTTCGTCTCGGTACAGCGCGTCGGGCAGCTGGATCAGGATGCCAGCGCCGTCGCCCATCAGGGCATCGGCCCCCACGGCGCCACGGTGGTCGATGTTTTCCAGGATCTTGAGCGCCTGGGTCACGATGTCGTGACGCTTCTCACCCTTGATGTGCGCCACGAAGCCGACGCCGCAGGCATCGTGCTCGTTGGCCGGGTCGTACAGACCCTGTTGCTGGACTTGCTGCTGCTCGGCTGCCGTGGTCATGGCGCTTCCTTCTCGGTTCAGGGGCAAAAACAAAATTCGCGGGACGCGGAGCTTACTGCGTTGCAACAAAAATGCCAAGACGAATAAACGGGGTCAGATTCCAATTTATTTCCACGGAATTTCGCTTTTGCGAAATAAGGGACAGATCACAGCAGGATAAATAATCCTTACAAATCATGGATGTCTTTGATTCACTCCGGTGAAACCGCGCGCCCGGGCGGTCGTCCGGGACGCATCGGTGCGGTGCGACGGGCGGTCAGTTTCTGCAAGTCTTTGACGAAACCCTCGCTGCCGAGCGCCCAACCGCGCAGCGTGGCGTCGGTCAGCGCCGTGGTGGGGCCTGCGCCGATGCCAGCATGCACCATTTCGGCGTATGCCGCCTCGCGCGCAAACGGCGTGTTGCCCAGGGTCCACCACAGCGGGTGGGGCGTGATGCGCTTGTCGGACCTCTGCCCGATGTAGTGCCCATGGCTGGACCACGGATGGTCGCGCGCCTGCACCACCAGACCGGCGCGCACCGGGTTGAGGTCGATGTACACCATGCAGGCCAGCAAGTAGCGCTCGGTCTCGATCACGGTGGACCGGTACCGCCCCTCCCACAGGGTGCCGGTGCGGCCATGACGGTCGGTGAAATACCGCACGTAGCGCCGCCCCACCGCCTGCATCAGGCTGGGCAAGCCGTCGGCGGTCTCGGGCGTGGCCAGCAGGTGGATGTGGTTGTCCATGAGCACGTAGGCGTGGATCGCCACCTTGAACGTCTGCGCGTATTCGGCCAACAAGGCCAGCATGTGCTCGCGATCGGCCGAGTCCACAAAGATGGGCTGGCGGTTGTTGCCACGCTGGATCACGTGGTGGGGGTATCCAGGGATGGTGAGTCGGGGCAGACGGGCCATTCAGAACTCCTCAGGAGGCGACGTCCGGATGGTAATTGGAATCTGACCCCGTTTTGAGGATTCTGTTTTGATCTGAAGATCGTCACCAGGAAAACGACGGCCCCGCGCCAGGCGCGGTCACCGCTACCGGTCAGAGAAAGTGGCTGGGCTGGCCGACGATGAGCTTGGCCAGTTCGTCCAGCACCGCGGGGCCGATCTGCCCGGTGCGGTATTCGGTGTGCACGGTCTCCAGACCGTTGACGCAGGCCAGCCGGAACCGCAGCAGCCCGTTGTCGTGGTCGGCCGTCACCATGACACTGGCCCGCGCCGCCATCTCGTGCTCGAACACGATGGCCTGCAGCCCGTTGGTCTGCGGGTGGCGCTCCTCCAGCCGCTCGTGCGGCACATGGCCCACACGCAAGCGCCGCTCCACGCGCTCCAGATCGGGCGGGAAGTTGACCTTCACCCGCCCTTTGCCGGCGCCCGCCTCGCGCGGCAACAGTTGCCAGCCCAGCGCCAGGTAGTCGAACACCTCCTGATCGCGCAGCATCTTCTTGCGCGCATCAAAGCGAAAGCCGGTCAGTTTCATGGCCGGCCAGTGCGCCTTGCCATCCAGGCTCAGCGCAGGCGCCGCCGGCTCGATCACATTGAGCTGGCGGTGCAAGTCGTCCAGGTAATGCCAGAGGCGCTGGCAGGCGGCTTCGGTGGCCGCGGTGATGGCGCTGAAGTCCTGCACCTGCGACGCCTGTTGCGACTGCAGCGACTGTGCCTGTTGTTTGAGCTGGTGGAGAAAGCTCATGTGATCACTCCCTGTGATGCGGTGAGCGGCCCTCTGCGGGACCGCATGGGATTCAAAGCCGGGCCGCAGTGTAGCGCCCGGCCCAGACGCGCTGCAGTCGCCAGGCCAGCACCAGCCCGGCCAGGGAACACGCGCCGGTGAACAGCCCCGTCCACTGCCAGCCCCCGGCCTGCGTGGCCAGCCAGGCCACCAGGGGCGGGCCCGTGAACTGCCCCAGCGCCGACCACTGCTGCATCCAGCCCACTGTGGTGGACACGGTCTCTTTGCCCGGCGCCAGCACCACGGCCAGCCCGAACAGGGTGCCCGGGATCAGCCCCCCGACACTGGAAAACAGCAGCACTGCACCATACTGGGCCCACGGGTGCCCTACCGCGCCAAACGCTACGAGACCGCCCAGCGCCATCGCCCCATAGCCCACGGCCAGCAGCGCCCCGGGCCGCGCACCGCGGGCCAGCAGACGCCCCGCCCCGACGTTGCCCAGCATGTTGATGCCGGCGGCCAGCGCGCTGAGCGCGCCCAAGGCCACGCTACCCACGCCCGCCTGGCTGTAGATCGTCGGTAAAAAACCTACCACGGCCAGCCACTGACCCGAGTAGCAAAAGAAACCCAGCGCCATCAGCCAGGGCCCGGGTGCCGACAGCGTGGACCGCAAGCGCGGCCACAGGCGGGGCGCATCCAGGGCAGCGGGCGGACTGACCGCCGCCGGCACCACCCGCCACAACAAGCCAGCGGCGCACAGCGCCACCAGGGCCAGCAGCACCCACAGACCGCGCCAGCCGATGAGACCGATGAGAGGTGCGCCCAGCATCAGCGCCAGCGCGGCACCAACCGGCATGTACGCCCCCCACCAGCCCAGCGCGCGTGCCAGCGTCGGCGGGTGCTGCACGCACAAGCGCATCAGCCCCGGCGCGGGCAGCACTGTCAACAGGAAACCGAACCCTTCCAGCGCACGCGTCCACAGCAGCACTTTCACGTCACCGGCCAGCGCGCCCAGCCCGCTGCCCAGCGCCAGCAGCAGCAAGCCCGTCAACATCACACGGCGCGGCCCCAGTCGGTCGGCCGCCAGCCCCACCAGCAGCCCCAGCGTCATCCCTGCCAGTTGCACCAGCGACAGCAGAAAGCCCGCCTGCAGCAGGCTCAGGCCCAAGGCCGTTTGCAGCGGCGGAATGGCCACCGGCAACTTGCCGATGTGCAAGGCACAAGCCACCCCCACCGCCACCACCACGGTGGCCTGACGGGCGGCCTTTTGGGCGGCTTGAACCGGACCGTCCGCTGTCGTCGCGACGCTCAT
This sequence comes from Hydrogenophaga sp., assembly GCF_051007235.1. GTDB lineage: Bacteria > Pseudomonadota > Gammaproteobacteria > Burkholderiales > Burkholderiaceae_C > Hydrogenophaga. Next base: position 13,467 of record NZ_JBPCSJ010000570.1, read on the forward strand.
GCCGTGCTCAGGGAAACAGCACCGTGCCACTCAGCCGCTGGTGCTCACGGATCGCGAAGCGGTCCGTCATGCCGGCGATGTAGTCGGCCACCGCGCGGGCGCGCTGCGGCTGACGTGCGTGCGCCCCGGGCAGCTCCTGCGGGCGCTCCAGATACAGCGCGAACAGTTCGTTGACCACCTGGCGGGCGCGGTCCGTGGTCTCCACCACCTGCGGGTGGCGGTAGAGATTGCGAAACAAAAAGGCTTTGAGGTGGCGCGACTCGGCCCGCATGCGCTCGGAAAACGCGATCAGCGGCGCGGCCTGGCGCGCCTCGTCGGCGTGGCGCACGCCCGATGCCTCCAGGCGCTCACGCGTGGTGTCGATCACGTCGTACACCTGATCGCTGAGCATCAGGCGGATCGCCTCGAACAACAGGCGCCGCCCGGCCAGCTGCGGGTGCCGGGCCAGCGCCTGCCGGTGGTAGCGGTCAAACAGCGGCACCTCGGCCAGCTGATCCAGCGTCAGCAGCCCCGAACGCACGCCGTCGTCGATGTCGTGCGCGTTGTAGGCGATCTCGTCGGCCAGGTTGCACAGCTGCGCCTCCAGCGAGGGCGATCCTCCCTGCAGAAAGCGCGCGGCCACACCGCCGGGTTCGCGGGCACACAGCCGCTCGGCGTTGGCGCGTGAGCAGTGCTTGAGGATGCCTTCACGGGTTTCAAAACACAGGTTCAGGCCATCGAACGCGGGGTAGCGCTCTTCCAGCTCGTCCACCACGCGCAGGCTCTGCAGGTTGTGCTCGAAGCCCCAGGCCTCGCCCTCTTGCGCGTCTGGCTGGGCCGGCGTCAACGCCTTCATGCAGGTGTTCAGCGCGTCCTGCCCGGCGTGACCGAACGGCGTGTGCCCCAAGTCGTGCGCCAGCGCGATCGCCTCCACCAGATCCTCGTTGAGCCGCAACGAACGCGCGATGCTGCGCCCGAGCTGCGCCACCTCCAGCGAATGCGTCAGCCGCGTGCGGAACAGGTCGCCCTCGTGGTTCAGGAACACCTGGGTTTTGTAGACCAGGCGGCGGAACGCGGTGCTGTGGATGATGCGGTCGCGGTCGCGCTGGAAGGCGGTTCGGGTCGGCGCCTCTGGCTCGGCAAAACGGCGCCCGCGGCTCTGCGACGCATGGCTGGCGTAAGGGGCCAGCGCCGTCGCATCGGCCACCGCCGCCGCGGTCATGCGCAGCAGCTTTCGGCGATCACCTCGGCCACCAGTGCGTCGGGCGCCCCGCGCACCACGGCCCGGCCCGGGCCATCGATCAGCACAAACTTGATCTCGCCAGCCTCTGACTTCTTGTCCACCCGCATCAACGCGAGGTAACGGCCCACGTTGTCCGCGGCATCCAGCACCGGTGCCACCACCGGCAGACCGGCCCGCAGCACCAGCCGACGCAAACGCTCGACAAAAGCCTCGTCCACCAGGCCCAGACGTTGCGACAGGCGCGCGGCCATCACCAGGCCACAGCCCACCGCCTCGCCATGCAGCCAGGCGCCGTAGCCCATGCCCGCCTCGATCGCGTGACCGAAGGTGTGGCCAAAGTTGAGGATGGCACGCAGACCCGACTCGCGCTCGTCCTGCCCGACCACCTCGGCCTTGATCTCGCAGCTGCGTTTCACGGCACGCGCCAGCGCGGCCGGCTCGCGCGCCATCAGGGCGTCGATGTTCGCCTCGATCCAGTCGAGAAACACCATGTCCGCGATCGGACCGTATTTGATGACCTCGGCCAGCCCCGCGCTCAACTCGCGCGGTGTCAAGGTCTTGAGCGTGTCCAGATCGCAGACCACGCGCTGCGGCTGGTAGAACGCACCGATCATGTTCTTGCCCAGCGGGTGGTTGATGGCCGTCTTGCCCCCCACCGACGAATCCACCTGCGCCAGCAGCGTGGTGGGCACCTGCACGAAAGGCACACCGCGCATGTAGCTGGCCGCGGCAAAACCGGTCATGTCCCCCACCACACCACCACCCAGGGCAAACAGCACCGTCTTGCGGTCGCAGCCCTGGGCCAGCAAGGCATCAAAAATCAGGTTCAGCGACTCCCAGGTCTTGAACGCTTCGCCATCGGGCAGCACCACGCTGTGCACCTGACGGTAATGCGGGGCCAGCGCGGCAGACAGACGCGCCAGGTACAGCGGCGCCACTGTCGTGTTGCTGACGATGAGCGCAGAGCTGGCCGCGGGCAAACCGGCAAAACTGTCCGCGGCATCCAGCAAATCGCCTCCAATGGCGATGCGGTAGCTGCGATCGCCCAGGGCGATGTCCACGTGGTCGAGAGAGAGAGCAGATGTCTTGGGCATAGCCCTGAAGTTTAGTGCCTGCCCCAGCCACACCGACTCAAGCCGAGCGTTGCTCCGATGGTGCGGAGTTGGCTCCTGCCATTGTGGAGTCCCCGGCCAACTCCAGTTGCATCACGATCATGTTGACCAGTGTCGCCACAGACGGTCGCCCTGTCTCAATCACGAAATGCGCCGTCTCGCGGTACAGCGGGTCGCGCACCGTGTAAAGATCGCGCAAACGCTGCAAGGGATCCGCGACTTGGAGCAACGGCCGGTTGCGGTCGTGCCGCACGCGGCGG
>NZ_JBPCSJ010000571.1:0-15659 GCF_051007235.1 Hydrogenophaga sp.
AATGCGCTGCCCAAATTCGGCCAGATGCCCGGCGGCACGGCCGGGCAGGGCAGCGACTTCGTGACCGCGCCCGAGCTGAGCCCGCTGTTCGGCCACACGCTGGCGCGCCAGGTGGCGCAGGCGCTGGCGGCCACCGGGACGGACGAGGTGTGGGAATTCGGCGCCGGCACCGGCGCGCTGGCGCTGCAGGTGCTGGATGCGCTGGCTGCCCTGGGCCAGGCGCCGCGGCGTTACACCATCTTGGACCTGTCGGGCACGCTGCGCGCGCGCCAGCAGGCCACGCTGGCCCGCCACGCCGAGCGCGTGGTCTGGGCCGACCGGCTGCCCGATGCGTTCGAGGGCGTGGTGATCGGCAACGAGGTGCTCGATGCCATGCCGGTGCAACTGCTGGTGCGCATCGGCGGTCAGGCCGACGGCCGCTGGTACGAGCGCGGCGTGGTGGTGGACGAAAACGGTGCGCTGGGCTGGGCCGAGCGCCCGACCGAGCTGCGACCGCCGCTGGACATCGAAGGCCCGCACAATTACCTGACCGAAATCCACCCTCAGGGCGAGGCCTTCGTCCGCACCCTGGCCGAGCGGCTGCGGCGCGGCGCGGCCTTCTTCATCGACTACGGCTTCCCCGAGGCCGAGTACTACCACCCGCAGCGCCACATGGGCACGCTGATTTGCCACCGGGCGCACCAGAGCGACGACAACCCGCTGGCCGATGTGGGGTTCAAGGACATCACCGCCCACGTCAACTTCACCGGCATCGCGCTGGCCGCGCAGGACGCCGGCATGACCGTGCTGGGCTACACCGGCCAAGGGCGCTTCCTCATCAACTGCGGCCTGCTGGACGTGGCGAAAGACGCCGACGTGCGCGAGAACGCCATGCTGGGCAAGCTGGTCAACGAACACGAGATGGGCGAGCTGTTCAAGGTGATCGGCCTGGCGCCCAAAGCCAGCGCCACCGGCTGGGATGCCATCGGTTTTGCCGCTGGCGACCGCACCCATCGCCTTTAGGAGCCCCACGTGATCCGCTGGATGATCGTCATCTTCCTGGCCCTGCTGCTGATCAGCTGGTTCTCTCCGCTGCTGAACAAACTGGGTTTTGGCAAGCTGCCGGGCGACCTTCGGTTCCGGCTGTTCGGGCGCGAGTTTTTCCTGCCGTTCACCACCACCATCCTGCTGAGCATGGTGGCCAGTCTGATCAGCAAGGTGATCTGATACCCCGCGGGGTGTCTTGAAAAACGCGGCGGCGGGCGCATGTGAACGCCATTGAGGAGTGTTTCCATGTCCATCGATCCCCTGCACGTCGTCTGCCCCCACTGCCACACCACCAACCGCGTCGCCGCGCCGGCCCTGGCCAGCGCGCCCGACTGCGGCAAGTGCCACCAGCCGCTGTTCAGCGGCCACCCCATGGCACTGGACGACGAGGCCGCGTTCGACAAGCACATCGGGCGCTCGCAATTGCCGGTGCTGGTGGATTTCTGGGCCCCCTGGTGTGGCCCCTGCCGCATGATGGCGCCCGCCTTCGAGCAGGCGGCGCAGCAGCTGGAGCCGCGGATGCGCCTGGCCAAGGTCAACACCGAAATCGCGCAGAACCTCGCGGCGCGCTACAACATCCGCAGCATCCCGACGCTGGCGCTGTTCGTCAACGGACGCGAAGTGGCGCGCCAGCCGGGCGCCATGGGCGCGGCGGACATCGTCCGCTGGGCGCGGTCGCACACCTGAGAAGGTGTGAACGCATCGGGCAAACCCGCTCGTGACGCGCAGGGCGTGACCCTCTTCGTTGCAAATGCGCGCCATGGCACCAGCCATGGCTGTGCTTTGCGCCTTGATGGGCGCACCCTGCACACCCCGCTCGGGCTCGCCCGATGCATTCACACCTTCTGAGCGGTGTTTTTGGGGTGGGGCAGAGCTTGTAACCAAGTTACAGGCTCGCTATCATCGCCCCCCATGTCCACGCCCTCTGCCCCCAACCCCCGCTCCTTTCCCCGCCTGCTCGCCGACGTCGGCGGCACCAACGCGCGCTTTGCCTGGCAGGCCGCGCCCGGCGCCCCCATCAGCGACGTGCGCGTGCTGCCTTGTGCCGAATACCCCACGCTGCCCGCAGCGGTGCACGCCTATCTGGACGGCCTGGGGCAGGGCCGCCCGCAGGCGGCGGCCATCGCCATCGCCAACCCGATCACGGGCGACGAGGTGCGCATGACCAACCACCACTGGGTGTTCTCCCAGTCGGCGGTCAAGGCCGAGTTCGGCCTGCAGAACCTGCAGTTGCTCAACGACTTCACCGCGCTCGCGCTCGCCTTGCCGGTGCTGCCGGCCGGCGAACTTCACCAGGTCGGCGGTGGCGCCGCCGTGCCCGACGCACCCATCGCCCTGCTGGGCGCAGGCACCGGCCTGGGCGTCTCGGGCCTGCTGCCCGACCGGCGCGGTGGCTGGCTGCCCATCAACGGCGAGGGCGGCCACGTCACCCTGCCGGCGGTCAGTGCGCGGGAGCGCCTGGTGATGGACGGGCTGATCCAGCGCTACGGCCGTGCCTCGGCCGAGCGGCTGCTCTGCGGCCAGGGTCTGGTCGATGCCTGCGCCATCCTGTGCGCGGCCGACGGTGTGCCCGAGCGGGCCCTGGCCCACGCGGCCGAGGTGACCGAGGCTGCGCTGGTCGGCCGCCTGCCGCAGGCCAGCGAAGCGCTCACCCACTTCTGCGCGTTGCTGGGCTCGGTCGCGGGCAACCTGGCACTGACCCTGGGCGCGCGTGGCGGCGTCTACATCGGTGGTGGCATCGTGCCGCGGCTGGGAGACTGGTTCGACCGCTCGCCGTTCCGCCAGCGCTTCGAGGCCAAAGGCCGCTTCAGCGCCTACCTGCAGGCCATCCCGGTCTGGGTCATCACTTCGCGCCAGTCGCCGGCGCTGATGGGCGCCGCCCGGGCGCTTGACGCCGACCATTGAGCCGCGTCCCACGCCGCAGGACGGCAGGACCGCTGCACCGGTACGGGTTTGTCCCGATGTTCGCGATCATTAATTAATGAAATATTAATGACCGAGGCGGCGCGGTGCCGTCTCGATCAACGCCGCGCCTACTCAAACCACACGCGGCCAATTCATTTTTTGGATGGGGACATCATGATGAAACTTTCGAAACTCGCTGCCGCAGCCGCCTTCGTGGTGGCCGGTTCCGCTGCCGTTGCTGGTGAAGTGGAGGTCCTGCACTACTGGACCTCGGGCGGCGAGGCCAAGTCGGTTGCCGAGCTGAAGAAGATCATGCAGGCCAAGGGCCACGTTTGGAAGGACTTCGCGGTCGCCGGTGGTGGTGGTGACAACGCCGCCACGGTGCTCAAGAGCCGTGTCGTGTCGGGCAACCCGCCTGCAGCGGCCCAGATCAAGGGCCCGGCCATCCAGGAATGGGCCAACGAAGGCGTGCTGGCCAACCTCGACACCGTCGCCAAGGCCGAGAAGTGGGACAGCCTGCTGCCCGCGGTGGTCGCCAACGTCATGAAGTACAAGGGCAACTACGTGGCCGCCCCGGTCAACGTGCACCGCGTCAACTGGATGTGGGCCAACGCCAACGTCCTGAAGAAGGCCGGCGTGACCGGTACGCCCAAGACCTGGGACGAGTTCTTCGCTGCGGCCGAGAAGGTCAAGAAGGCCGGCCTGATCCCCGTGGCCCACGGCGGCCAGAACTGGCAGGACTTCACCACCTTTGAATCGGTGGTGCTGGGTGTCGGTGGCGCCAAGTTCTACCAGGACGCCCTGGTCAAGCTCGACCCCAAGGCCCTGACCAGCCCGACCATGACCAAGTCGCTGGAAACTTTCCGCAAGATCAAGTCCTACACCGACGCCGCTGCCCCGGGCCGCGACTGGAACCTGGCCACGGCCATGGTGATCCAGGAGAAGGCTGCGTTCCAGTTCATGGGTGACTGGGCCAAGGGCGAGTTCTCGGCCGCCGGCAAGGTGCCGGGCAAGGACTACATCTGCGCTGCAGCCCCCGGCACGGCCAACGCCTACACCTTCAACGTGGATTCCTTCGCCATGTTCAAGCTGAAGGACGCCACTGCTCAGAAGGCACAGGGTGACCTGGCAGCTTCCATCATGGGCACCGAGTTCCAGGAAGTGTTCAACCTGAACAAGGGTTCGATCCCGGTGCGCCTGAACATGAAGATGGACAAGTTCGACGACTGTGCAAAGCTCTCCAGCAAGGACTTCGTCGACACCGCCAAGAGCGGTGGCCTGGTGCCCTCCGTGGCCCACGGCATGGCCATCAGCCCGGCCGCAGAAGGCGCCATCAAGGACGCCGTCAGCCATATCTGGAACGACGACAAGATCTCGGTCGCTGACGGTGTGAAGAACATCGCCAAGGCCGCGGCCACCAAGTAAGCCTCACGCCCGGCCACCGACCGGTGGCCATCGCCGTCCCGTTCCGCGCGAACGGGACGGCTCATTCCTTCCTCCCCATGAAAAGCTTCGAGAACCTGCTGCCCAAGCTGGTGATCGCGCCCGGCTTCGTGCTCGGTTTCGCGTTCATCTACGGGCTGATGATCTGGAACGGCGTGCTGTCCATGACCGGATCGCGCATGCTGCCCAACTACGAGAACTTCGTGGGCCTGGAGCAGTACGTGCAGCTCTGGTCCATGGACCGCTGGTACGTCGCCCTGAAAAACCTGGGCATCTTCAGCGTGCTCTACGTCGGCGGCTCGATGCTGGTCGGCATGGTGCTGGCGATCTTTCTGGACCAGAAGATCCGCGCCGAAGGCACCCTGCGCACCATCTACCTCTACCCCATGGCGCTGTCGTTCATCGTGACCGGCACGGCCTGGAAATGGATCCTCAACCCCAGCGACGGTCTGCAGAAACTGATGCACGACCTGGGCTGGGCCTCGTTCAATTTCGACTGGCTGGTGCAGTCCGACACCGCCATCTACTGCGTGGTGATCGCGGGCATCTGGCAGTCGGCCGGGTTTGCCATGGCGCTGTTCCTGGCCGGCTTGCGCGGCATCGACGACAGCATCATCAAGGCTGCCCAGATCGACGGCGCCTCGCTGCCGCTGATCTACTGGCGCATCATCCTGCCGATCCTGCGCCCGGTGGTGTTCTCCACCATCCTGGTGCTCTCGCACCTGTCGATCAAGAGCTTCGACCTGGTGATGGCGCTCACGGCCGGCGGCCCTGGTTACGCGACCGACGTGCCCGCCACCTTCATGTACACCATGAGCTTCACGCGCGGCCAGATCGGGCTGGGCGCGGCCAGCGCCACCATGATGCTGGCGACCGTGGCAGCGATCGTCGTTCCCTATCTGTACAGCGAACTGCGGAGCAAGCCCCATGACCGCTAAATCCCTGACCCTCGGCCGGGTGTTCACCTACGGCCTGCTGCTGGTGGCGGCGCTGTTCTTCCTGGCGCCGCTGTACGTGATGGTCGTGACGTCGCTGAAGGACGCCGAGCAGATCCGCAGCGGCAACCTGCTGAGCCTGCCCACGTCGCTGAACTTCGAGTCCTGGGCGCTGGCCTGGAGCAGTGCCTGCACCGGTGTGGACTGCCGCGGCCTCCAGCCCTACTTCATGAACTCGGTGGTCATGGCGGTGCCCGCGGTGCTGATCTCCACCGCCTGGGGTGCCCTCAACGGCTACGTGCTGAGCATGTGGAAGTTCCGGGGCTCGGAGGTGCTGTTCGGCTTCCTGCTGTTCGGCGTGTTCATGCCCTTCCAGGTGGTGCTGCTGCCCATGAGCCAGGTGCTGGGCTACCTGGGCCTGTCCAGCTCCATTGCCGGCCTCGTGCTGGTGCACAGCCTGGCCGGCATGGCCGGTACCACGCTGTTCTTCCGCAACTACTACACCGCCGTGCCGCGCGAACTGGTGAACGCCGCGCGCATCGACGGCGCAGGCTTCTGGCGCATCTTCTGGCGCATCGTGCTGCCCATGTCCACGCCCATCCTCATGGTCACGCTGATCTGGCAGTTCACCAACATCTGGAACGACTTCCTGTTCGGCGTGGCCTTCAGTGGCGCCGACAGCAAGCCGGTGACGGTGGGCCTGAACAACATGGCCAACACCACCAGCAGCGTCAAGAGCTACAACGTGGACATGGCCGCGGCGATCATCGCCGGCCTGCCCACCATGCTGGTCTACGTCCTCGCGGGACAGTACTTCGTCAAGGGTCTGACGGCCGGCGCCGTCAAAGGTTGAATCACATGGCTTCTCCACTGCACATCAAAGGCATCCGCAAGGCGTTCGGCAAAGGCGACAAGACGGTCGAGGTGCTCAAGCGCATCGACATCGACGTCGCCCCGGGCGAATTCCTCATCCTGGTCGGCCCCTCGGGCTGCGGCAAGTCCACGCTGCTGAACATCATCGCCGGCCTGGAAGAGCCCACCGAAGGCGAGTTGCACATCGGCGGCAAGAACGTGATCGGCATGGCGCCGGCGCAGCGCGACATCGCCATGGTGTTCCAGAGCTACGCGCTCTACCCGACCATGACGGTGGCCGACAACATCGGCTTCGCGCTGGAGATGCGCAAGGTGCCGGCCGACGTGCGCAAGAAGCGCATCGACGAGGTCGCCGCCATGCTGCAGATCAGCCACCTGCTGGACCGCCGGCCGGCCCAGCTCTCGGGCGGCCAGCGCCAGCGCGTGGCCATGGGCCGGGCCCTGGCGCGCGACCCGCAGCTGTTCCTGTTCGACGAGCCGCTGTCCAACCTGGACGCCAAGCTGCGTGTGGAAATGCGTGCCGAGATCAAGCGCCTGCACCACGTCAGCGGCATCACCACGGTGTACGTGACGCACGACCAGATCGAGGCCATGACCCTGGGCAGCCGCATCGCGGTGATGAAGGATGGCATCCTGCAGCAGATCGGCACGCCCGACGAGATCTACCGCCGCCCGGTCAACACCTACGTCGGTGGCTTCATCGGTTCACCGACCATGAACTTCATCCAGGGCCGTATCGAGCGTGCGGGTGAAGGCGGCCGCTTCGTGTTCGAGGGCGGTGGTCTGGACCTGCCGTGCCCGGACGGCCCGGAGGTCACCCTGGGCCAGCGGCCCGAGCACATCCACCTGAACGACGACGCCACCTGGCGCGGCGAGGTGGTGCTGGTCGAGCCGACCGGTGCCGACACCTATGTGGTGGTCAAGACGGCGGTGGGCCTGATCACGGTGCGCGAGGCGGCCAACACCCGCGTGGCGGTGGGCGACAACGTGGGCATGACGGTGAGCGGGCGGCACAACAACTGGTTCGACAAGTCGTCTGGTGTGCGGTTGACGTCGATGGACGCTTCTTCTCTTTTTGTCGGCTGACGGGTTTGGCCGGGTCTCGGCCCGGCGGCCGACCTTCTTTCTTTTGCTCCGCCAAAAGAAAGAAGGCAAAGAAAAGGCGGGCCGAAGTCCGGGCCGCTGCGCGGTGCCTTGCGCTGCTCGGTTCGCGGGGGACATTCGCAAACTCGGCTGTCGCCTCAAACATGCGCGCCCCCTTTCCCCGGGCGCCCCTGTGCTGCTCAGCCCGCCCTGGACGGCATGGGGGTGAATACCTCCACGGCGCGCAGTGCCTCCATCCAGGGCACCCGTGGAACGGGCTTCGCCCGGCCACAGGGTGCGTCCCCCTCCCAGCGCCGAAGGCGCGCCAGAGAGGGGGAAGCCGCGTCAGCGGCGCAGGGGGTGCTTCACGTCACACCAACCGCAATTCGATCCGCAAGCCCTGCGGTCGCAGGCTCTGTACGGTGGCCTCGCCGCCGTGCCGGTGGGCGATCTCCTGCACGATGGCCAGGCCCAAGCCGCAGCCGCCGGGGCTCTCGTTGGCGCGCCAGAAGCGCTGGAACACATGGTTCAGGTCGTCGGCCGACAGACCGGGGCCGTTGTCTTCCACCGCCAGCCGCGCACCGTCGCTGCCTTGCCGCACGCGAAGCGTGATGCTGCTGCCGCGCGGGGTGTAGCGCAGCGCGTTGTCGATCAGGTTGCTCAGCGCTTCGCGCAGCTGCAGCGCGTCACCTTCGATCTGCAGGTGCTCCTCGCCTTCGTAACCCAGGTCCATGCCGGCAGCCAGCGCGCGCGGGGTCCATTCGCGTGCCACGTCGCGGGCCAGGGCGGCCAGGTCCAGCGGTTCGCGCCGCACCTGGCTTTCGGTGCGTGCCAGCGTCAGCAACTGGTGCACCAGGTGGGCGCTGCGTTCGGCGCCGGTGTGCACCTTGGCCAGGCGTTCGGCCAGCGCGGGGTCGCCGGTCTGGCGCTGCGCCAGCTCCACCTGGCTGATCAGGCCGGCCAGTGGCGTGCGCAGCTGGTGGGCCGCGTCGTTGATGAAGCGCTTTTCCTGCTGCACGCTGCGCGCCACCTCGCCCAGCAGGCCGTTGATGGCCTGCACCAGCGCGTGCACCTCGCCCGGGGCCTGCGTGGCGGCGATGGGCGAGAGGGCATTGACCGAGCGGTTTTCCAGCTGCGCGGTCAGCCGCGTGAGCGGGGTCAGCCCGCGCTGGATGCCACCGTACACCGCCAGGCTCAGCAACACGCCCAGGGCCAGCAGCGGGGCCAGCATGTCGGCCACCAGTTCCCCGGCGATGCGCTGCTGCACCGCGAGGCCTTTGGCCACCTGCACGCGCAGCGTCTGCGGCGAACCGGTTTCTCCGTAGCTCACGTCCATGGCCACAAAGCGCATCGGTTTGCCGTCGAGGCTGGCGGTGTAGAGCAGTGGTTCACCTTGCGCGCTGCTCATGCCATCGGGCTGCGGCAGCCGCTGGTTGCCCAGCAGGAATTCGCCGGGTGGCGAGGACACCATGTAGCTCACGCGGTCGGTCGGGTCGGCTTCCAGCACGTCCTGCGCGGCGCGCGGGAAGTCCACCAGCAGACACGAGCCGATGGGCTTGACCTGGCGCGCGAGCGACCGAACCGACTGTGTGAGCGACTGGTCGATGCCTTTTTCGGCGTAGGCCAGCGCGATGCGGTAGGCCAGCAGGCCACCCCCGGCCCACAGGACCAGTTGCGGCAGCAGCAGCCACAGCAGCAGCTGGCGGCGCAGAGAGGGGCGGGCAGATTCGGCCATGGGCAGATCGTGTCAGCGGTGCAGCGCAAGCACGCCGTTGCAGGCGGAGAGTGCAGGCGGCCGGCGCACGTGGCTGCGACCAGGGCACCCGTGGAACCGGCTCTGCCGGGCCACAGGGTGCGTCCCCCCCGGCCGCAGGCTAGAGGGGGGAAGCCGCGCAGCGGCGCAGGGGGGAAGAGCAGCTTCCGGCGCACGTGCCTCGGCCCAGGGCACCCGTGGAACTGGCTTTGCCAGGCCACAGGGTGCGTTCCCCCCGGCCGCAGGCCAGAGGGGGGAAGCCGCGCAGCGGCGCAGGGAGGGCTTCATATTTCCAGCATGTAGCCCAGGCCACGGATGTTGCGGATGTTCAGCGTCGAGCCCGCGAGCTTGCGGCGCAGGCGGTGCACGTACACCTCCAGCGCGTTGGAGGCCACGCCGCCGGTCTCGCCGGGTTCGGCCTGCCAGACACCGATCACGTCTTCGCGGCTGACCACCTGGCCGGCGTGGCGCACCAGCAGGTCCAGCAGCGCCCATTCGCGCTGCGTCAGGTCGATCGCGTCCTCGCCCAGCCAGGCGCGCGGCAGGTTCGGGTCCACCCGCAGGGTGTTCGCTGTGGCCGGGGTCTGCGCGGACGTGGCGTCAAAGGCGGGCAGGCTGGCGCGCCGCAGCATGGACTGCAGGCGGGCCAGCAGCTCGTCGCGGTTGAAGGGTTTGGTCAGGTAGTCGTCGGCCCCGGCGTTCAGGCCAGCGACCCGGTCTTCGATGCCGTCGCGCGCGGTCAGGATGAGCACTGGCAGCGCCGGCATGGTCTGGCGCAACTGGCGCAGCACGGACAGACCATCGACCTTGGGCAGGCCCAGGTCCAGCACCACGCCGTCGAAGGCTTCGGCACCCAGGCGGGTGAGGGCGGCGGCGCCGTCTTCGGCGGTGGTGACGCGGTGACCGGCCTGGGCCAGTTGCGCGCTCAGGCCGTCGCGCAGGAGTTCGTCGTCTTCAACAATCAGCAGGTGGGCCATGACCCGATTATCCGGGCGCCTTGGCTCATGCGTTCGCGTCGAACGCGGCAGCCACGGCGCTGGCGCGCGCGGCGTGCACGGCGTGGGCGATGCGCGGCCCCAGCTGGGCGCGGATCTGTGCGCTGGCGTCGGCCGGCAGGCTGGCCGTGAGGTGGGCGGCCAGCGGTGCCGGGTCCACGGTGCTGGCCGCGGTGAGGGCGCGCAGCAGGCGGTCGCGCTGCGGGTAGGCGCTGTCTTCAAAACCCAGCCGGCCGCGCGCGTCGCACTCGCAGGCCAGCAGCACCTCGGTGAAGCGTTCGGGCCGGCGCAGGGCGTCGCAGCGCTCCAGCAGGCGCAACAGGGCGGTCGGGCTGAAGTCGCCACAGCGGTGCACGTGGCCGTGTTCGCGCGCGACCACGTCGGCCAGTTCGCGGCAGTCGCGCGGCACGCGCCAGCGTTCGCACACGTCCTTGAGCAGGCGGGCGCTGCGTTCCTCGTGGCCGATGTGGCGTGGCAGCACGTCGGCGGGCGTGGTGCCCTTGCCGAGGTCGTGGCACAGGCAGGCAAAGCGCACCGGCAGGCTGGCGCCCAGGCGGGCGCTCATGTCCATCACCATCATCAGGTGCACGCCTGTGTCCACCTCGGGGTGGTGGTCGGCGCGCTGGGGCACGCCCCACAGGCGGTCCACCTCGGGCAGCAGGCGGGCCAGCGCGCCGCAGCCGCGCAGCACCTCGAACATGCGGCTCGGGCGCTGCGCCATCAGGCCGCGCGAGAGCTCCTGCCAGACGCGCTCGGGCACCAGGTGGTCCACCTCGCCGTCTTCCACCATCCGCACCATCAGGGCCTGCGTTTCGGTGGCCACCGAAAAATCCGGGAAGCGGGCGGCGAAGCGCGCCAGCCGCAAGATGCGCACCGGGTCTTCGGCGAAGGCGCCGGTCACGTGCCGCAGCACGCGCTGCCGCAGGTCGCTCTGGCCGCCATGCGGGTCGATCAGCGTGGCCGTCGTCGGGGCGTCCGCTTCGGCCTGGGCCACCGCCATGGCGTTGATGGTCAGGTCGCGCCGGGCCAGGTCTTCTTCGAGCGTGACGCCGGGGTCGGTTTGGAACTGGAAGCCGTGGTACCCCGGCGCGGTTTTGCGCTCAGTGCGCGCCAGCGCGTATTCCTCGCGGGTCTGCGGGTGGAGGAAGACCGGGAAGTCCTTGCCCACCGGCAGGTAGCCCTGGGCGGCCATGGCCTCGGGGGTGGCGCCCACCACCACCCAGTCGCGATCAACGTGTGCGGCGGCGGCCGTGTCCCGCGCGAGCAGGGCGTCGCGCACCGCGCCGCCCACGAGATAAATGTCCATCAGGCGAGTGTAGGGCGCGGACACCCTCGCAGCGGGAAAGCGTGGGGGCGGGGAATTCAGCGCCGGGCCGCTCCCCAGCTGAATTCGCACCCCCTCGGGGGGCAGCGACCCGCGTCAGCGGCGGAGCGTGGGGGCTATTTCGCTCGGTAGGGTTCGTCGAAGTCCACGAAGTCGTGTTCGGCCAGCGCCTGCTGCACCCAGGCCTGCACGCCGGGCAGGGCATGGACCCGGTCCACATAGGCTTGCACGGTCGGGCTGACGGGCAGCGCGTAGGTGCGGATGCGCGAGCAGACGGGCGCGAAGTACGCGTCGGCGATGCTGAAGGCGCCGAACAGCATCGGGCCACTGTGCGCGTCCAGCAGTTCGGTCCAGATCGTTTCGATGCGCGCCAGATCGGCGCGCACGCCCGGCTGGTCGCGCCAGACGATGCGGCCGATCTCCGGCAACGAGGCTTCGATGTTCATGCCGCAGTGGCTGCGCAGCGAGGTGAAGCCGCTGTGCATTTCGGCGCACACGCTGCGGGCCCGCGCACGGGCTTTCGGGTCCGCCGGCCACAGCCCGTGCTCCGGAAAGCGCTCAGCCAGGTATTCGGCGATCGCCAGCGTGTCCCACACGGCAAAGCCGTCGTCCACCAGCACCGGCACCTTGCCCACCGGGTTGATGCGGCCGATGGTGTTCTTGAACGTCGATCCGGCTTCGAGCGAATCGAAACGGACCATGACCTCGTCGAACGGGATGCCGGCCTGCGTCAGCAGCACCCAGGGGCGCATGGACCAGGACGAGTAGTTCTTGTTGCCGATGTAGAGCTGCAATGCCATGAAGACCTCCTCAAGCGATAGAGGACTCCATGCTAAGGGGCGGGCGCGCGGTCATTGATGCGAAATCGGCGCCGCATTGATTCCGGGCTGCCACCGTGGGGGCGGCGCCTGCCTCAGGCGTACTTTTCCAGGATGCGGGTGGAGCGTTCGACCTCGCGCATCGGGTCGCCTTCGCTGTCGCTCACCGCCTCCATGACCGAGCAGGCCATCATCCGGTAGAAGGCCTTGTCCATGGCCTTGCGCGCCGCGGACATCTGCTGGGCCACGTCCTCGCACGAACGGCCCGTTTCCACCATCTCGATCAGGCCGCGCACCTGGCCCTCGATGCGCTTGAGCCGGTTGATCACGTCGCGCTGGTGCTCGGACCGGTAGGAGGAAGCCGGAGTGGTGCTGACGGTTTCAGTGGCGGCAGCGGGGGGCGCTTTTCTGGCGGGCATGGTGGGTTCCAGTGAGGAGTGGGTGGCGTCAGTTTGCCAAAAATCGCAATGCACCAATCGATGGTGTTCCCTGATGGCGCTCTTGTTGGGGAAATTACCCTACCCCCTAGGGTAGTCACCAATGACGCCAAAGGACGCAGACGGCTATGGTTGACCCCGCTGCGAGAGCTTGACTTTCGTCAAGCCTGCTCCACCTTTCCCCGCCAACGCACGTTCAACACGAGGATCCCATGCACATCTGGAAACGCATCTCACTGGGCCTGGCCATGGCCGCCACGCTGCTCGCCACCACCGGCTGCGGCACCATTTCGACCATGGGCAAGCTCGAAAGCGGTGCGGGTGCCGAAGCGTCCCGCATGTGGGACCGCTGGATCGAAGGCAACGGCGACATCGCCATCGCCACGACCTGGGAAGCGAAGGTCAAGCCCGGCCTCAAGGCCAGCGAGGTGGAGGAAATCTTCAAGCTTGTTGCGGTGGAGCGCAACATGCGCGACGTGGGCACCCTGCCGCTGTCCAAGGAGCTGGAAGCCCGCTCGGGCAAGAAGGAAAAGCTGCTGACGGTGTACTCGTTCTGCAGCCCCGGCACGGCCCGCCGGATGGTGGACTTCAGCCCGCACATGGCCGCCTACCTGCCCTGCCGCATCAGCATGGTGGAGCACGACGATGGCAGCCTGTGGCTCTACACCCTGAACATGGACATGATGGTCAAGATGGGCCGCAAGCTGCCCTCGCCGCTCAAGGAAGAAGCCCAGGCCGTGCGCGACACCATCTGGGAAATGATGCAGCGCGGCTCCAAGGGTGAGTTCTGAGCGAACGCCCGTTCTGGTCAAAACATATCCAAACGTTGAGGAGACTTCTGCATGACATTTCCATTCCACGCGCTGCGCGCCGCCACGCTGGTGGCCCTGGGGTCTGCGCTGCTGCCGGCCCATGCCACCAACGGCTATTTCTCCCACGGCTACGGCATCAAGGCCAAAGGCATGGCCGGCGCCGGCCTGGCTGTGGCACAAGACGCATTTGCCGGCGCCAACAACCCGGCGCAGGCGGCTTTTGCCGGTGACCGCCTGGAAGGTGGTGTGGACCTGTTCATGCCCAAGCGCGAGATGAGCCGCAGCTTCAGCGGTGCGCCCCTGGGAACGGTGGAGAGCGGCAAGAACAGCTTCCTGATCCCTGAATTCGGCTACAACAAGAGCCTGTCAAAAGACCTGGCTGTCGGCGTGACGGTCTACGGCAACGGGGGCATGAATTCCACCTACCCCGGTGGCACGACCGATTGCACCGGTTTTGGCGGCATGGCCGGCAGCAACGCCTTGTGCGGTATGGGCCAGCTGGGCGTGGACCTGACGCAGCTGGTGGTGGCGCCCACCATCGCGTACCAGTTCAGCCCTGGTCAATCGGTGGGCGTGAGCCCGCTGCTGGTGTACCAGCAGTTCTCGGCCTACGGCTTGCAGATGTTCCAGATGGTGCCTGGCGCATCCACCGATCCTGCCCACTTGACGAACAACGGCCACGACGACAGCACCGGCCTTGGCATACGCCTGGGGTACATGGGCAAGCTGTCCGATACCGTTTCGGTAGGGGCCTCTTATTCGCCCAAGATCAACATGAGCCGCTTCAAGGACTACGCGGGACTTTTCGCTGGTCAGGGCGATTTCGATATTCCGGAAAACGTCGGGCTGGGCGTTGCGTTCCAGGTCACCCCTTCCGTGCAGATCCTGGCCGACTACAACCACATCGCGTACAGCAAGGTCGCGTCCATCGGCAACCCTGCCGGTTTCAACATGGGGGCGGACAACGGCGGTGGGTTTGGCTGGAAAGATGTGAACGTGATCAAGCTGGGCGCGCAGTGGGCCATGAATGGCAGCACCACGTTGCGCGTCGGCCTCAACCACGGCAGCAATCCGGTGACCAGCGCCAACATCACGCCCAACATCCTGGCACCCGGTGTGATGAAAACGCACCTGACCATGGGCGGCACACATGCTTTGTCACCGAAGTCGGCGTTCAGCTGGTCCTTCATGTATGCGCCCAGCGTATCGGTCACAGGCCCCTCATTGTTCAACGGGCTGCTGAGCAGTGGCACGGCGATTCAGGAAACCGTGAAGATGCGCCAGATGTCCATCGGCGTGCAATACGGCATGCAGTTCTGACCGTTTTCATCTGAGACGAGGTCTCTTGGCGCCACCGGGTCGTTGCGATCCGGTGGCTTTTTTTCGAGCCTTGTAAGCTGCGCCAGAGCGTCAGCGCCGCGCCCGCGCCTGAAGCAAGCCGCTGCGCACGCCCCGCTGGCCCAGGTAACCGGGCGCGATCGCGTGCACCGACGCGGGCGTGATGCCCAGTGCCGACAGGCCCGGGTGCTGGCCGGTGGCGACGTTGTCCACGCGCATGGCGTCCAGGTTGTCGCGGCTCATCAGCGGCTCGCCGGGCGCCAGTTCCATCATCTGCGCCTGCAGCCGGCCCACGGCCATGGGCAGGGGCAGCACCGGGCGCGCACGGCTGCCGTGGCGGCCGGCCAGGCGCACCAGGTCGGCCAGGGTGAGCACCTCGGGACCGGCGCAGTCGTAGGTGTGGCCCACGGTGGCGGGGTCCTGCAGGCAGGCCACCACGGCGCTCGCCACATCTTCCACCCACACCGGCTGGAAGCGCGCGGACGCACCGGCCAGTGGCATGACCGGGAAGACGGCCTGCAACTGGGCGAACAGGTTGAGAAAGCGGTCGCCCGCGCCAAAAATGACGCTGGGCCGCAGCACCGTCAGCTCCAACCCTGCAGCGCGCAACAGCGCTTCGCCCCGTGCCTTGCTGCGCTGGTACTTCGCCGGGCCATCTTCGGACACCCCCAGCGCACTCACGTGCACCAGGCGGCGCACGCCGCTGGCCAGGCAGGCCGCGGCGATCTTGCGCGGCAGTTCCACATGGGTGCGCTCGAACGCGGCTTCGCTGCCATGCAGGATGGCCACCAGGTTGACCACCGCATCGTGACCGGGCAGCAGGCGCGCGAGCGCGGCCGGGTCGTGCACGTCGGCCTCGATGACGGTCAGGCGCGGCAGGTGCTGCACGCCGGCGGCGTTGGCCGCGCGGCGGGTGG
>NZ_JBPCSJ010000572.1:0-20837 GCF_051007235.1 Hydrogenophaga sp.
CGGCTCGAAGGGGCGCCGCCGGGCTGCTTTCTGGTGCGGCCGTTCGAGCGCCTGATCCCCATGGGCACGGTGCGCTATCACCCGGCGTTCGACCTGGTCGAGCCCAGCGACTGGACCTTTCCCTGACCTGGGTCAAGCGGGTGGTGCCAGAGGGTGCGCGATACTGCGCGGCTTCCTGAACCTTGTCCCGAGTGCCCGCCGTGAGTGCTGCCCTGAATCCCCCCGGCGATGCCGCCCCAACCCTGCCCAGCGTCCGCCACCGACCGCACGAGGATGTGCAGGCCCTGCTGACCGGGACCCTGTTCGTCGCACTGGGCGTGGTGCTGTTCCGTCAGACGGGGCTGATCACCGGTGGCACGGCGGGCCTGGCCTTCTTGCTGCATTACGCCACCGGCTGGAATTTCAGCCTGGTGTTTTTCCTGATCAACCTGCCGTTCTACGGCCTGGCGCTGCGGCGCATGGGCCGCGTGTTCACCCTCAAGACCTTTGCTGCCGTCGGCCTGCTGGCCGGGTTTGCGCAGTGGATGCCACAGTGGATCCACATCGATCAACTCTCCACCGGCTTCGCGGCCGTGGCGGGAGGGCTTCTCATGGGCACCGGCATGCTGATCCTGTTCCGCCACCGCGCCAGCCTGGGTGGCTTCAACGTGCTGGTGCTGTGGCTGCAGGAGCGTTTTGGCTGGCGTGCCGGCCAGGTGCAGATGGCGTTCGACTGCGCCATCGTGCTGGCGGCCTTCGCGGTGGTCGGCTGGGATCAGATCGCCTGGTCGGTCCTGGGCGCGGTGGTGCTGAACATGACGCTCGCGATCAACCACCGGCCGGGCCGGTACATGGCGGTGTAAAGATGTCCCCCCTGCGCCGCTTCGCGGCTTCCCCCCTCTGAGGGGGACGCACCCTGTGGCCCGGCGGAGCCGGTTCCACGGCTGCCCTGGACGCTCTGACCACTGCTGTTGGTGTTCGGCTGCGCTCCAGCGTTTGCTCAGTCGTCTGCCGCGTCTCGCGCTGCCAAAGTAAACGAAGCCCGCGCCACCCGCGTGTCCGACGGCGACACCCTGTGTGTGCAGCCGCTGGATGGCGAGCGCTGCCACCGCCACCACGGGCTTGCACGGACTCGATTGACGCGTCGCAGAGCGACAAGAGCCGTCGGCCGTTCCGCCCCATCGCCCTCGGGGTGCTGATCTCGTGCATCGGTTTGCCTGGCAACGACCTCATGACATTGCAGAGCCGCCGTTGCCGAAGGGTCCTGGCAAGACACCCCGTTACCGTTTAGCCGGCGATGGGCGCAGCGCGTCGGGTACACTCCCGATCGTTTTATAAATGTGTAATATGCACATTTATAGAGGATTTTGAGGTCTGCAGGAGTGGCCGTACTGGCCGTTGAGGCATTCGGTGTCCGGTGGCGATGCGGGGTAAAGGCTCGTCGGCATTGGGGCCGGCAGCGTGACCAAACGGATGAGGGCGTCGTGCCGAGCGATGTGCAACCACAGGGGTGTCAAAAAAATGAAAGCAGAGGCTTTGGAGGGCGGCGCAGGCGGTTTCGCTGCGCCTTCGCTCCTGATGGATTCCGGCCTGCAGGCGCTGCCACCGACGGTGCGCAAGCCCGGCCTGCACCGGCTGACGGGTGACCTGCTGGTCTACCTGGTCTTGATCGCACTCGTCTGGGGCGCCTGGTGGCTGTCGGGGCAGGGTCTGTTCGAGGCCGGGGATGATGTCGGGTACTGGATCGGGGTGGCGGGGGCCGTGATGATGGTGCTGCTGTTCACCTACCCGCTGCGCAAGCGGTTCCGCTTCACCCAGCACTGGGGCAAAGCCAAATGGTGGTTCCTGGCGCACATGCTGCTGGGGGTGGCGGGGCCTGTGCTGATCCTGGTGCACTCGACCTTTCAGGCGCGTTCGCTCAATGCGTCGGCCGCGCTGTACAGCATGGTGATCGTCGCGCTCAGCGGCGTGGTGGGGCGCTTCATCTACAGCCGCGTCAACCGCGGACTGCACGGCGAACAAAGCAGCTTCAGGGAGCTGCAGCAGCGCGCAGGCCTGCACCAGCGCGAGGCGCATTCCCGCCTCGCATTCGCTCCAGGGGTGGAGCAGCGGCTGTTGGCGTTTGGTGCGCGGGACCTGAGCCACCGACCGGACCTGCTGGCCTGTCTGAACCGGGTGTTCTGGCTGCCCGTCCAGCAGTGGTGGACGTACCGGGCCTGTGTGCCGGAGCTCGACGAGGCGCTCACGCGCCTGGCCGAACGTGGTGGCTTGGACCCGAAAAGCCATGCGAAACGGCGGCAACTGGCCCGCAAGCTGGTGCGCGGGTACCTCACCGCAGTGGTCCGCGTGGCCCAGTTCACCGCCTACGAGCGCCTGTTCTCGCTCTGGCACGTCGCCCACATCCCCTTCGTGTACCTGCTGGTGATCAGCTCGGTGGTGCACGTGGTGGCGGTGCACGCTTATTGAGCCGAGGTGAAGGTTGAGACCATGGCCACCCATTGCACACGCCATCCTGGCCGTCCGGGTGTGGGTGGGGTGTGCGCTGCTGGCGCTGGGTCTTGGCTGGGCGGGCGCTGCAGCCGCGCAAAGCATCGAAACCATCCTCGCCCCGGGCAAGGTGATCCAGGGGCATGCAAAGGTCGAGGAAGACTGCGCGCAGTGCCATGTGAAGTTCGATCGCAAAGCGCAGGACGGCCGCTGCATGGCCTGCCACAAGGACGTGGGGGCTGATGTGAAAGCCCGTACTGGATTCCATGGACGTTCCAGGCCGCAGGCCTGCAACAGCTGTCACACCGACCACAAGGGGCGCAATGCCCAGATCGTGGTGTTGGACAAAAAGAAGTTCGACCACACGGTGACCGACTACCGGCTGCGGGGCAAACACGAGCAGGTGCCGTGCGACCAATGCCACCAGAGCGGGAAAAAGTACAGCGCCGCGCCTCTGGAGTGCCATGCCTGCCACAAGAAGGACGATGAACACAAAGGGGGCCTGGGCACGAAATGCGCAGACTGCCATGGCGAGTCCGACTGGAAGGACAGCCGCTTCGACCACGACAAGAAGACCCAGTTTTCGCTGACCGGCAAGCACGCCGACGCCGAATGCACCGACTGCCACAAGAACCACCAATACAAGGAAACGGTCAAAACCTGCATCGGCTGCCACAAGAAGGAAGACGACAGCAGCAAGGGGCACAGGGGCCGGTACGGGGAGAAGTGCGACAGCTGCCACGGCACCAAGTCCTGGAAGCCCTCGAATTTCAACCACGACGCCGACACCCGGTACCCGCTGCGGGGCAAGCACCGCAGCACCGGCTGCAACGACTGCCACACCGGGAACCTGTACCGGGTGCAGTTGAGCCAGGACTGCTACGCCTGCCACAAGTCCGACGACAAGCACAAAGAGTCATTGGGCAAGGACTGTGGCAGCTGCCACAGCGAACGCGGCTGGAAGGAACCGGCCAAGTTCAACCACGAGGTGACCAGCTTCCCGCTGCTGGGCAAACACGTCGATGCCGAATGCAAGGCCTGCCACAAGAGCGCCATGTTCAAGGAGGCGCCGAAAGACTGCTACAGCTGCCACAAGCCGGACGACAAGCACGACAGCACCCTGGGCCAGCAGTGTGGTGACTGCCACACCGAGCGGGAGTGGAAGACCACCAAGGGCCGCTTCAACCACGACAACACCCTGTTCCGGTTGCGCAACGCCCACGCGGAGGGCGTGCTCAAGTGCAGTGCCTGCCACCAGGACCTCAAGCGCTTTCGCAAGACGCCCACCGACTGCTACAGCTGCCACAAGAAGGACGACAAACACGAAGGCCAGCAGGGCAGGCAATGCGAGACCTGCCACAGCGACCGCACCTGGAAAACCACCCGGTTCGACCACGCCCAGACGCGCTTTGCGCTGACCGGCAAACACGTCCCGGTCCGGTGCGAAAAGTGCCATGAAACCAACCGCTTCAAGGACGCACCGGAAAACTGCTACGCCTGCCACCAGAAAGAGGACCGGCACAAGCTCAAGTTTGGGGAACGGTGCGAGAGCTGCCACAACACGCGGGGCTGGCCGATCTGGGACTTCAACCACGACAAACGGACCGAGTACCGCCTGGACGGCGCCCACCGCAAGGTGGCCTGCGAGAGCTGCCACAGCCAGCCGGCCTCCAAAGGCAAAGACGCCGCCGCGCTGGGGCGCAACTGCATCGGCTGCCACCGCAAGGACGACACGCACGACGGCCAGTTCGGCATGCGTTGCGAGACCTGCCACGTCACGGACAACTGGAAACGGGTGGTCAGCCGCGTGGGTGCCACCGATCGTTCACCGCCGCGGGAGGCGATCGGTGAACAGCTGCCCCCGTGGGGTCTGAGCAGCCTTTTCGGTCGACGCAGTGAACGGGCGGCTGTGCCGGCCCGAGGGGAGAAACCATCATGAAAACACGTTTCCGGGTACGCACATCGCTGGTTGGCTGGTGGGCGCGCTGTTGGATGACCCTGGCATTGGTCTTCTGCGGTGGGGCCGCGCTGGCCCAGACCGCCGAGCGGGCCGTGTTCGATCACGTCAAGACCGGCTTCCCCCTGAGCGGGGCCCACAACGCCACACGCTGCGAGTCCTGCCACGTCAAGGGCATCTTCAAGGGAACGCCCAAGGAGTGCGCCAGCTGTCACGTCAGCGGCGCGCGCCTGGCGCAGACCAACACCGTGATGCCCCAGCGCCACTTGCCTACCCAGGCCGCGTGCGAAAGCTGTCACACCACCCAGTCGTTTGCCGGCGCCAAGTTCAACCACGCAGGTGTGAGCGCAGGCACCTGCGCGGGTTGTCACAACGGTCTCACCGCCACCGGCAAGACGCGTGAGCACATCACCACCCAGGCATCCTGCGACACCTGTCACCGCACCACGGCCTGGCGCCCTGCGGCGAAGTTCGACCACGCGGGTGTGACACCCGGCAGCTGTGCCTCATGCCACAACGGCACCCAGGCCACGGGCAAGGCCAGCAACCACGTGGTCACCAGCCAGGCGTGCGACAGCTGCCACAGCACCACGCGCTGGACGGGCGCCAAGGTGGACCACAGCGGCTTCAGCGCCGCCACCAACTGCACCAGTTGCCACAACGGCTCGCAGGCCACTGGCAAGACGGCCCGGCACGTGACCACCTCTGCCAACTGCAGCGCGTGCCACAGCACGGCGCGCTGGACGGGTGCCAAGGTGGACCACAGCGGCTTCAACGCATCGACCAACTGCGCCAGCTGCCACAACGGCACCCAGGCCACGGGCAAGTCGGGCAGCCACGTGCCCACGACCGCGGGCTGCGCGACCTGCCACAGCACCACGGCCTGGACCGGTGCCAAGGTGGACCATAGCGGCTTCAACGCGTCGACCAACTGCGCCAGCTGCCACAACGGCACGCAGGCCAGTGGCAAGCCCGGCAGCCACCTGGCCACCACGGCCAACTGCGGCACCTGCCACAGCACGGTGCGCTGGACGGGCGCCAAGGTGGACCACAGCGCTTTCACGTCCGCGACCAACTGCACCACCTGCCACAACGGCACCACGGCGACCGGCAAACCAGCCACCCACGTGCCGACCACGGCCAACTGCGTCAGCTGCCACAGCACGACCGTCTGGACCGGCGCCAAGGTGGATCACGGCACTTTCAACGCGGCCACCAACTGCGCGAGCTGCCACAACGGCACCCTGGCCAGTGGCAAGCCCGGCAGCCACCTGGCCACCACCGCCAACTGTGGCACCTGTCACAGCACCGCACGCTGGACCGGGGCGCGGGTGGACCACAGCGCCTTCAATGCGGCGACCAATTGCACCACCTGCCACAACGGGACGCAGGCCAGCGGCAAACCCGCCACACACGTACCCACCACCGCCAACTGCGTGACTTGCCACAGCACCACCGCCTGGGCCGGCGCCA
This sequence comes from Hydrogenophaga sp., assembly GCF_051007235.1. Classification (GTDB taxonomy): domain Bacteria; phylum Pseudomonadota; class Gammaproteobacteria; order Burkholderiales; family Burkholderiaceae_C; genus Hydrogenophaga. Next base: position 5,897 of record NZ_JBPCSJ010000572.1, read on the forward strand.
AGGTCGATCACAGCGCCTTCAACGCCGCGACCAACTGCACCAGCTGCCACAACGGCACGCAGGCCAGCGGCAAACCCGCTGCACACGTGCCCACGACGGCCAACTGCGCGAGCTGTCACAGCACCACGCGCTGGACCGGTGCGCGGGTGGATCACAGCACCTTCAATGCCACTACCAATTGCGCCACTTGCCACAACGGCACCTTGGCCACGGGCAAGCCCACCACCCACGTGGTGACCACGGCCAGCTGCGGCACCTGCCACAGCACCAGCGCATGGACCGGTGCCAAGGTCGACCACAGCACCTTCAACGCGGCCACCAGCTGCGTCGCCTGCCACAACGGCAGCACGGCGACCGGGAAACCGGCGACCCATGTGCCGACCACCGCCAACTGCGTGACCTGCCACAGCACCACGCGCTGGACCGGCGCCAAGGTGGACCACAGCACCTTCAACACCGCCACCAACTGCACCAGTTGTCACAACGGCACCCTGGCCACGGGCAAGCCCACCACCCACGTGGTGACCACCGCCAACTGCGCCAGCTGCCACAGCACCACACGCTGGACCGGCGCCAAGGTGGACCACAGCACCTTCAACGCGGCCACCAACTGCACCACCTGCCATAACGGCACGACCGCCACCGGCAAACCGGCGGGTCACATCCCGGCCACCGGCAACTGCGTGACCTGCCACGCCACGACGGCGTGGACGCCCAGCCGCTTCAACCACACCCAGGTCACGGTCACCGGCCAGTGCACCACCTGCCACAGCGGCGCCTACCCGGCCGCTGGCGGCCGGCCGACCACGCACGTCCCGTACCAACTGCTCACGGGCGTTGCGATCGCCAACTGCGACACCTGCCACAAGTCGGGCTTCACCGCCTGGACGCCGGCCCGCCTGCACAGCAGCGTGTCGGTCAGCAACCAGTGCCACACCTGCCACATGGGCGCCTACACGCCCGGCCAGCGGCGCCCCAACAACACCACCCACAACACCATCGTCAACGGGTGCGAGAGTTGCCACAAATCCACCGCCAGTTGGCTCACCGTGGTGTTCACCCATTCGGCCGCCAACGCCGTGGGCACGGGCACCTGCGACACCTGCCACAACGGCAGCTCGGCCAAGGGCAAGCCCGCGACGCACATCCCGGTCAACACCGGTACCGCCAAGTGCGATTCGTGCCATCGCTCGCAGACCAGCTTCGCGTCTGCCGTGACCATGAACCACAGCGTGGTGGCCACTGCCACCTGCAAGTCCTGCCACAACGGCAGCTACACCAGCCAGGGCAACACCGGCGCACTGGCCAAGCCGACGAACCACATCCCCGAAGCGCAGCTGCTCAACGGCGCGGCCATGGACTGCAACAGCTGCCACACCAGCACGACCAGCTGGACCGCCATGACCATGAACCACAACAACAGCATGGGCAACGGGGCGGGCTGGTGCAAGGCCTGCCACGCCAGCGGCACCAGCTACCTGGGTGACATGGAAAAGAAGTCACTGACCCATGAGAGCAAAGGCACCGCCATCACCGACTGTTCGCAGTCGGGCTGCCACCGGCCGCTGGGCAACAAGGGCAGCACCTACCGCAACTGGGATTAAGGCGGCCTTCATCTTCAGCCGGTTCAATCGCCCCCCTGAGGCTTGGCTGCAGGGACGGGCCCCATTCACACACCACGCTTGCAGCACCATGAGAGACACCTTGCGCCACCTGATCGCCCCTATTGCACTCACCGCCATCTGCCCCGTGGCCATGGCGCAGTTCATCGACGAGGTGGAAGTCCGTCGGGAGGGGCCCAATGCGGTGGCCAACATCCGTTTTGTGACCGCCGTGCAGTTGCAGAAGGTGACGACCTCGCGGGCGCGCGACCTGGGACAGGCGTACTACAACGTGCTGCCCACCCGCGAAGCGTTCACCCCCATCGGTGCCCAGCGGCGCATCCCCGCGTCCGGGGCCATCCCAGAAATCACCCTCATCGACGAGTCGGTGGGGCGCAGCCAGCTCAGCCGCAAGCTGATCGTGCGCCTGTCCAAAGCGGTGCCGTTCCGCATCCGGGCGGGCCAGGGCAACCGCAGCATCGAGGTGGTGCTGGCCGGTCTGGGCGAATCGGTCCAGGTCGCACCCACGGCGGGACCGGCCGCGCCCGCGCCGCTGGCGCCAGAGCAGAACTTCATGATCACCCTGCAGTCGTCGGCCGAGGCCGGACACCGCCTGACGGGTGTGGTGCCTGCCCAGTTGCAGGACCGGCAGACCTTCACCGGCCAGCGCACGGTGGACGGCCGGGTGGTGTACGACATCAACATGGGGTACTTCGCCACCCGGGCCGAAGCCGACGCTGCGCTGGGCCTGTTGTTGCTGCGCTTTCCCCAGGCCACGGTGGTGGCGCTGCAAAAGCCCGACGCTGCAGCCGCTGCGGGCAACACACCCGCTGACATCGAAGCCCGAGCGGCCGCCTTGTTGACGGCTGCGAAGGCTGCCGAGGCGCGGGGCGATCTGCCCGCCGCGCTGGACGCCTTGGGCGAGCTGCTGAACCTGCCACCGAATGCACACTCGCGTCAGGCGCAGGAAATGATCGGCACCACGCGCCTGAAGATGGGCGACACCGAGCGCGCGCGTGCCGAGTTCGACGCGTTCCTGAACCTCTACCCCGTGGGGGCCGACAGCGACCGGGTGCGCCAGCTCGTGGCCGGTCTTCCCGCCAAAGCCCAGGTGGTGGCCGAGGTGCCCGCGGCGCCGCCGTCGAACTGGAGCGGCTCCGTCTCGACCTACTACTTCGGCGGCAAGTCCAAGGAACGGAGCCAGGAGTTCCTGGAGTCACCGATCAGTGGTCTGCTCGAACTGGCCAGCGACAACACCATCTCCGACACCGATCTCGGACAGGTCCAGACCAGCGTCGATCTGCGCTGGCAGCGACGCGATGCCGAGGTCGATTCGACCTTCGTGTTCCGGGACGCCTACACCGCCAACCTGGAAAACCGCGACAAGAGCAAAAACCGGCTGTCGGCCCTGTACTTCGACCGCAAGTCCCGCACCAACGGCACCCAGTTCCGCATTGGTCGCCAGTCGCCCACCGGCGGCGGCATCCTCTACCGTTTCGACGGCGTGCAGGCCGGCTACACCTTCAAGCCCAAGTGGCGGGTCAGCGCCGCGGCGGGCGTGCCGACCGACGACCTGCTGGAAACCCAGCGCCGCCTCTACAGCGTCTGGCTGGACGCCGAAGCCCTGACCGACGAAATCAGCGGCAGCCTCTACCTGAACCAGCAGACCATCGATGGCGAGGTGGACCGGCGCGCGGTGGGCACCGAGCTGCGCTACTTCAAGGGTGGCGTATCGGTCTCGTCGCAGTTCGATTACGACACCGTCATCAGCGGCATGAACATCGCGTCGGTGCAGGGCACCTGGCAGTTGCCAGACACCACCATCTTCAACTTCCTGTACGACCGCCGGGCCACGCCGCTGCTGTCGCTGGGCAACATCCTGTTCTTCCAGGACCCCAACCTGCCCCCCGCGCAGCGCGTGTCGGACCTGCTGGCCACCAACACGCTGGACCAGCTGCGCCAGCAGGTCAAAGGCGTCACGGCTTACCAGACCCAGTTCCTGCTGGGGGTGACCACACCGCTGAACGCCAACTGGCAGATCGGAGGCGACATCCGCCTGTCCAACGTGGGCGAAATCAAGCCGGTGCCCGTGATCCTGCCCGACGGACAGCCCAGCACCGGCAACGTGTGGTCCGTGGGCGGGCAGCTGATCGGCAGCAACCTGTACTCCCAAAGCGACACCCACGTGTTCGTGGCGTCCACGGTCAAAGGCCCGACCTACACCGGCTACGTGCTGTCCTACAACAACATGACCACGACCGGCAACGGCTGGCGGCTGGAGCCCTCGCTGCGTTATTACCGCCAGAGCGACGCCTCCGGCACCGACATCGAGCGCTGGACCCCGGGCATGCGCGCGAGCTACAAGCTGCGCCAGCAGGTTTCGGTGGAGAGCGAGCTGTCCTGGGAGAACTCCAAGGTGACCGGTCCTTTGAAGAGCGAGGCCTCGGACCGGCTCTTCTATTACCTGGGCGCGCGGTATGACTTCTGAGCCGCTGCTGTGCCAGCCGCTGGTGCAGGCGCGGGGCCTGTCGTGCCGCCGTGGGCGGGACTGGCTCTTTCGTGATCTGTCTTTTGTCGTGTTGCCCGGCCAGGTGGTCTGGCTGCGGGGCACCAACGGCAGCGGCAAAACCACACTGCTGCGCACGGTCTGCGGTCTGTCGCAACCCGATGCGGGTCAACTGGTCTGGCCGACGCAAGAGAGCGCATCGGTTCGGCCGGTGTACGTGGGGCACCTCAACGCCTTGAAAGACGATCTCACCGCCAGCGAGGCGCTGCGCTTCGTGGCGCGGCTGCAGGGGGTGGATGTCGACGCGAACGGCGTTCACCTGGCCCTGCGGGTGCTGGGCATGCACCACCGGCGCCACGCCCCGGTGCGCACCCTGTCCCAGGGCCAGCGCCGGCGCGTGGCGCTGGCCCGGCTGTCCCTGGACACGCGCCCTTCGTTGTGGGTGCTGGACGAACCCTTTGAAGCGCTCGATGCCGACGGCATCGCCACGGTGCAGTCGCTGATCCGCACGCACCAGGCCTGCGGCGGTAGTGTGCTGCTGACCTCGCACCTGCCGCTGGACGCGGAACAGACGCCGTTCTCCGACCTGACCCTGGATGGCGGGGGTGGTCGACTGTGATGCGAACGGAGTAGGTGGTGGTGGCGCTGCGGGACCTGCGCCTGGCCTGGCGGCGCCGCATCGAGGCGCTGCTGCCGCTGGTGTTCTTTCTGGTGGCGGCCAGCCTGTTCCCGCTGGGGGTGGGGCCCGAGGCCCAGACCCTGCAGCAGATCGGGGGTGGCGTGGTCTGGGTGTGCGCGTTGCTGTCGGCCATGCTGTCCCTGGGGGCGCTGTACACCAGCGATCATGCCGACGGGACTCTGGAGCAGATGGTGTTGTCGAGCGACTCGCTGGTGCTCATGGCCGCTGGCAAGGCGCTCGCGCACTGGGTGCTCACAGGCCTGCCCCTGATCCTCGCCGCCCCTTTGCTGGGCTTGTTCTTCGGCCTTTCGATGCCCGCGGTGGGCGCCCTGCTGATGGGGCTGCTGCTGGGCACACCGGTGCTCAGCCTGCTCGGTGGCGTTGGCGCAGCGCTGACGCTGGGGCTGCGCAGTGCCGGGGTGCTGGTGCTGTTGCTGGTGCTGCCGCTGTGCATCCCGGTGTTGATCTTTGGCACCGGTGCGGTGTCCGCGGTGGACGCGGGTCTGGCGCCATCGGGTCACCTGTCGATCCTGGCGGCGCTGTTGCTGGTGTCCGCGCTGGGGGCGCCCGTCGCCACGGCCGCGGCGCTGCGCATCTCGCTGGGATGACGCCACCCAGCGACCGAATCCTGAACTGAAACACGATGCGATTTTTCACCTTTGCCTCACCTTCGCGGTTCTACCAGCTGGCCGGTGCGCTGATCCCCTGGCTCTGGGGCACGGCCGCCCTGCTGGCGCTGGCCGGGCTCTATCTCGGCTTCTTCGTGGCGCCAACCGATGCCACCCAGGGGGACGCCTACCGCATCATCTTCATCCACGTGCCGGCGGCATGGATGTCCATGGTGCTCTACCTCGTCATGGCCGGCTGGGCCGTGGTGGGCTGGGCGTTCAAGGCCCGGCTGGCGTCCATGGTGGCGCGGGCCATCGCGCCCACCGGCGCACTGTTCACCTTCGTCGCGCTGTGGACCGGGGCTTTCTGGGGCAAACCCACCTGGGGCGCCTGGTGGGTGTGGGATGCGCGCCTGACCTCGGAACTCATCCTGCTGTTCCTGTACCTGGGCTACATCGCCCTGGTCGAATCCATCGACGACACCCGGCGCGCCGACAACGCCGGGGCCTTGCTGGCCCTGGTGGGCGCGATCAACGTGCCGGTGATCTATTTCTCGGTCAAGTGGTGGAACACGCTGCACCAGGGTGCCACCGTGAGCATGACGGCCGCGCCCAAGATGGCCAGCACCATGCTCAGCGCGATGCTGGTCATGACGCTGGCCTGTTGGGCCTATGCGTTCGCCGTGGTGTTCGTGCGCACACGCGCCATCGTGCTGGAACGCGAGCGCGAAACCGCCTGGGTGCAGGCCTTGAAACATCCCTTTGCCGGAGACCGCGCATGAACTGGAACAGCGCCAATGAATTTTGGGCCATGGGGGGCTACGGTCTCTATGTGTGGGGTTCGTACGCCGTGGCCGCGGTGGCCATGGTGATGGAGCCGCTGCTGGCCGCCCACCGACACCGCCGCGCGCTGCGCGACACCGACCCTCAGGATGAACAGGAGTAAGACTTGAAAAAACGTCACAAGAGGCTGGCGATCGCGGCCGGCGCGCTGGGGGTGGTGGGCGCTGCCGTCGCACTGGTGCTCAACGCGTTCAACAGCAACATGGTGTTTTTCTATTCGCCCACCCAGGTGGCGGCGAAAGAGGCACCCGCCGGGCGCACCTTCCGGCTGGGCGGCCTGGTCGAGGCCGGCACCGTCCACCGCGAGGGCGTGCTGGTGAACTTCAGGGTCACCGACACCGTGCAGACCATCCCTGTGCGCTACCAGGGCATCCTGCCCGACCTGTTCAAGGAAGGCAAAGGCGTGGTGGCCCAGGGGCAGTTCAAGGACGGTGTCTTCGAAGCCAAGGAAGTGCTGGCCAAGCACGACGAAAACTACATGCCGCCCGAGGCGGCCGAAGCGCTGCAGCGCGCCGGGCAGAACCCCGGTGCCATGGCCAAGACGCTGGTGATGGAGGCCAAGCCATGATCCCGGAAATCGGCCATTTCCTGCTCTGGCTGGCGCTCGGCGTGGCCCTGATCCAGGGCGTCTTGCCCCTGGTGGGGGCTCAGCGCCACAACCCGGAATGGATGGCGCTGGCGCGGCCCGCCACAGGTGTGCTGTTCGTGCTGGTCGCGCTGGCGTACCTGTGCCTGGTGGCGTCGTTCGTGCGGCACGACTTTTCGGTGCTCAACGTCGCCTCCAACTCCAACTCGGCGCTGCCGCTGCCTTACCGCATCGCCGCCAGCTGGGGCAGCCACGAAGGCTCGCTGCTGCTGTGGGTGTTCATGCTGTGTGTGTGGATGGTGGCCGTGGCGCGCTTCAGTGCCCACCTGCCGCAGCCCGTGGTGGCGCGCACCCTGGCGGTGATGGGACTGGTGGCGTCGGGCTTCCTGCTGTTCCTGCTGATCACCTCCAATCCGTTCGAGCGGCTGTTCCCTGCGCCGCTGGACGGGCGCGACCTCAACCCCCTGCTGCAGGACCCCGGCATGGTGTTCCACCCGCCGCTGCTGTACATGGGCTACGTGTGCTTTTCGGTGGCGTTCGCGTTCGCCATCTCGGCGCTGATCGGCGGCAACCTCGACGCCACCTGGGCGCGCTGGACCCGTCCCTGGACCACCGTGGCCTGGATGTTCCTGACCATCGGCATTGCGCTGGGCAGCTGGTGGGCCTATTACGAACTCGGCTGGGGCGGCTGGTGGTTCTGGGACCCGGTGGAAAACGCATCGTTCATGCCCTGGCTGATCGGCACCGCGCTCATCCATTCGCTGGCCGTGACAGAAAAGCGCGGCAGCTTCAAGTCGTGGACGGTGCTGCTGGCCATCGTGGCGTTCTCGCTGTCGCTGCTGGGCACCTTCCTCGTGCGCTCGGGTGTGCTGTCGTCGGTGCACGCCTTTGCCACCGATCCCACCCGGGGCCTGTTCATCCTGGCCTTCCTGGCGGTGGCGGTGGGTTCATCGCTGGCGCTGTATGCCTGGCGCGCACCCACGGTGGGGCTGGGCGCACGCTTCGGCCTGGTCTCGCGCGAGACCACCTTGCTGGGCAACAACGTGATGCTGGTGGTGGCCTGCGCGGCGGTGCTGCTGGGCACCCTCTACCCCCTGCTGCTCGATGCCCTGGGCCTGGGCAAGATCTCGGTCGGCCCGCCGTACTTCGACACCGTGTTCATGCCCCTGATGGCGCCCACGCTGTTCCTCATGGGCGTCGGTCCCATCACCCGTTGGAAGCAGGCCGAACTGCCCGACGTGGCGCGCCGCCTGCGCTGGGCCGCGGCTGTGACCGTGGTGGCCGCCCTGGCCACCGGCTGGATGGCCGGGCGGGTGTCGATGGTGTCCACCATCGGCATTGTCATGGCGTTCTGGGTGCTCGCCTCGGTCGTCACGGACGGGTGGGAGAGCGTGTACCAGCGCGGCCAGGGCCTGGCCGGGGTGCTGCGCCGCACGCGCCAGCTGCCGCGGGCCAAGGTGGGCATGTTCGTTGCCCACATCGGCGTGGCGGCCTTCTGCTTTGGCGTCACCATGGTCAAGTCGTACGAGGTCGAGCGCGACGTGAAGATGGACATCGGCGACAGCACCACGGTGAGCGGCTACACCTTCACCTTCCGCGGCGCGATCGAGGTGCCCGGCCCCAACTACACCGCCATGCGCGGCCTGGTGGAGGTGACGCGCGACGGCCAGCGGGTGACCGAGATGAAACCCGAGAAGCGGGTCTACCGCGTGCAGCAGAACCCCATGACCGAGGCCGCCATCTCGCCAGGCTTCACCCGCGATCTGTACGTCTCGCTGGGCGAGGCGGTCGATGGTGGCGGCGCCTGGATCGTGCGCGTCTACGTCAAGCCCTTCATCGACTGGATCTGGGGCGGTTGCCTGGTGATGGCGCTGGGGGGGCTGCTGGCCGCGACCGACCGCCGTTACCGCAGCCGGGCCCGCCGCGACCTGCCGGCGCCGAGCCACACCACCGCAGGAGCCACCGCATGAAGGCCCTGAAATTCCTGCTGCCGCTGGCGCTCTTTCTGGGCCTGGTGGGGTTTCTGGCCGCGGGCCTGAAGCTCGACCCGAAAGAAGTGCCTTCCCCGCTGATCGACAAGCCCGCACCGGCGTTCGCGCTCACACAGCTGGACGACGCGAACCAGGTGATCCGGCGCGACGACCTGCTCGGGCAGGTGTGGATCCTTAACGTCTGGGCGTCGTGGTGCGTGGCCTGTCAGTCCGAACATCCCCTGCTGGTGGCGTTCGCCGGCAAGAAGGTGGCACCCATCTACGGACTGAACTACAAGGACGACCGCCTTGCGGGTCTGAAGTGGCTGGCCCGCTATGGCAACCCCTACGACCGCTCGCTGTTCGACGGCGATGGCCGTGTCGGCATCGACTTCGGCGTGTACGGCGTGCCGGAAACCTTTGTCATCGACAAGCAGGGTGTGATCCGTTTCAAACAGATCGGACCGGTCACGCCCGAGGTGTTGCGCGACCAGATCGAACCGCTCGTGAGGCAACTCAATGGCTGAATGGATGCGCGCTGCGGCGCTGTCACTCGCACTGGTGCTGACCCTGGGGGGCGCGCTGGCCAAGGAGGCCGCGCCCGCGGCCGAAGACCCGGTGCTGGAAGCCCGCATGGTCAAGATCGCCGAGGAGCTGCGTTGTCTGGTGTGCCAGAACCAGACCATCGCGAGTTCCAACGCGGGGCTGGCGGTGGACCTGCGCAACCAGGTGCGCGAGATGCTGCGCCGGGGCGACACCGACCAGCAAATCATCGACTACATGACCGCCCGCTACGGCGACTTCGTGCTGTACCGCCCGCCCCTCAAGGGCAGCACCACGCTCCTCTGGTTCGGGCCCGGTGTGCTGCTGGTCGGCGGCCTGCTCACGCTGTGGGTGGTGCTGCGCCGGCGCAGCCGCATGGACCCCGCCCTGTTTGAACCCGAGCCGGATGACGCCGGCGACGGCACACCCCCTTCCTCACACACCCGCTGACCCGACGCTTTGACCATGGACCACGACATTCCCTCGCTGCGCCGACAGCTCGTTCAACTCCAGGAACTGCACGCCACCGGTGCGCTCCCCGACGCCGCCTACGAAGAAGCCAAGACCGCGCTGGAGCGCCGGGTGCTGGCGCTGGTCATGAGCGGTGCGGCCGACGCTCCGGCGCCGGCCGCACCCTCCGTTGCGCCCGCCGCAGGCACCCCTGCGCCCGCCGCCCCCCGACCCTCGCGGCGCCTGCTCGTGTCGCTGGCTGTGGGCGTGTTGGCGGTGGCCGCTGCCGGCTATGCGTGGATGGGTTCGCCTGGCCAGCTGGGGGTGGGCCCGGGCGGCGGTGCCGGTGGCATGGGCGAGACCGGTGCGGCCGCCGGCATGCCCGGTGGCGCGCAGCAGCCGCCGCACGCCACCTCGCAAGAACAGATCGCCAGCATGACCGACCAGCTGGCCGAGCGCATGAAGGGAACCCCCAACGACGCCGAGGGCTGGGCCATGCTGGCCCGCTCCTACAGCGTGCTGGGGCGCCATCCCGAGGCGCTGGTGGCGTACGAGAAGGCGGTCCAGCTGCGCCAGGACGACCCGAACCTGCTGGCCGACTACGCCGACTCGCTGGCGGTGAAGAACGACCGCCGGCTGGCGGGTGAGCCCATGAAATGGGTCCAGGCGGCACTCAAGATCGACCCCCAGACCCCCAAGGCCCTCGCGCTGGCGGGCACCCATGCCTTCGACCAGAAGGACTACGCCGGTGCGGTGCGTTACTGGGAGCTGCTGCTGGCCACCGCCCCGGCGGACAACAACTTCGCCCAGCAGGTGCGGTCGGGTCTGGTCGAGGCACGCCAGCTCGCGGGGTTGCCGGCCAAGGCCGCCGAACCATCGGCAACGCCAGTGGCGGGCGCGGGTGCTTCGGTCCGTGGCACGGTCAGCCTGTCGCCGGCGTTGGCCAAGTTGGCGTCACCGGACGACACCGTCTTCATCTACGCCCGTGCGGCCGAAGGCGGCATGCGCATGCCGCTGGCGATCCAGCGCCACCAGGTCAAAGACCTGCCGGTGGCGTTCACGCTGGACGACAGCTCGTCCATGTCGCCGGCCGCCCGGCTGTCAGGCGTGCAGCAGGTGATCGTGAGCGCGCGTGTGAGCAAGAGCGGGCAGGCCATGCCCACCCCTGGCGACCTCACCGGACAGACCACAGCGGTGGCGGTGGGTGCTTCGGGTCTGAAGATCGAGATCAACGAGACGGTGAAGTGAGCTTTTGAGAGAGTGGTCGTGGATTACAGCTACCTCTACTGGGTCGGCCTGGTGCCGGTCGTCTGGCTCTACCTGCGCCGCCGTGCGCGTCGCAACGCCGCGTTCCATGCCGAGCTGGTGCAGGCCCAGGCGCAAGGGCTGAACGAGCCGCCTTCGTTGCACCCGGTGGTCGATCTTTCGCGCTGCATCGGTTCGGGCGGCTGCGCCAAGGCCTGCCCCGAGCAGGCGCTGGGCATCGTTTCGGGCAAGGCGGTGCTGATCGCCGGGGCTTCGTGCATTGGCCATGGCGCCTGCGCTGCGGCCTGTCCGGTGGAGGCCATTTCGCTGGTGTTTGGCACCGAAAAACGCGGTATCGACATCCCACAGGTGTCCCCGCAGTTTGAAACGAACGTGCCGGGCATCTTTGTCGCCGGCGAACTCGGGGGCATGGGGCTGATCCGCAAGGCCGCGGAACAGGGGCGGCAGGCGATGGACTTCATCAAGAAGCGCAGCGATGGCTCGGGCGAGCTGGACGTCGTGATCGTGGGTTGCGGGCCAGCGGGTTTGTCGGCCGGTCTGGCTGCCATGCAGCACCGCTTGCGCTTCAAGCTCATCGAGCAGGAAGACTCGCTCGGTGGTGCGGTCTACCACTACCCGCGCCAGAAGGTCGCCATGACGGCGCCGGTGCAGCTCGCCCTGGTGGGCAAGATGAACTTTGGGGAAGTACACAAGGAAAAACTGCTGGACTTCTGGCAAGGCGTGGTGAGCAAGACCGGTCTGGCGATCTCGTTTCGCGAGCGCATGGAAGCGGTCGAACCGCAGGGCAGCGGCTTCGTGGTGAAGACCAACCGGGGCCAGTACACCGCCCGCAGCGTGTTGCTGGCCATTGGCCGCCGCGGCACCCCGCGCAAGCTGGGTGTTGCAGGCGAAGAAACGCCGAAGGTGGTGTACCGGCTGATCGACCCCGCCCAGTACGACGGACAGGCGGTGCTGGTGGTGGGCGGCGGTGACAGCGCGCTGGAAGCGGCGGTCGCGCTGTCGGAACGGCCGGGTACCGATGTGATCCTGTCGTACCGCAGCGCCGCGTTTTCGCGCGTCAAGCAGAAAAACCGCACGGCACTGGAGCAGCAGCAGGCGGCCGGCCGCCTGCGCGTGATGCTGGAATCGAAGGTCCGGAGCATCGACGCCCAGGAGGTGGAGATCGAATGGCAGGGGGCCGTGCAACGCCACCGCAACGACGCGGTGATCGTGTGCGCGGGGGGCGAACTGCCCACGCCGCTGCTGCAAAAGATGGGTGTGCGCTTCGAGACCAAGTACGGCACGCTGTGAGTGCAGTGCAATGCCCGCCATCGCTGGCCGCTGCCCTATGCTCTGTGCCCATGTTCACCTGTTTCCAGAAGCGCCCTGGCGCCCCTTGGCTGCTGCTGGCGCTCGGCGTCATCTGCCCATTGATAGCGGGGTTTGCCCACGCGCAGGCCAACGGTGGCCGGTCGGTTTACGAAGCACGCGTCACCCGCGTGTCCGACGGCGACACCTTGTGGGTGCAGCCGCTGGACGGTGGGCGTTACCGCAAGCTGCGGCTGGACGGTCTGGACGCGCCTGAGATCTGCCAGAGCGGGGGTGAGGCCTCGCGCGATGCGCTGGCCGCGCGCGTGCTGCGGCAGGTGGTGACGGTGCGCGAACGCAGCCAGGACGACTACGGCCGCGCGCTGGTGCGCCTGCAGCACGGCGGCGAGGACGTGGGCGCGTTCATGGTCCTGCAGGGGCAGGCATGGTCGTACCGCTGGCGCCACAGCGACGGGCCGTTTGCGCAAGAGGAGGCACAGGCTCGGGCGCAGAAGAAGGGCTTGTTCGCCGCCGCGTCGCCCGAGCTGCCACGCGACTTTCGCCGCCGTCACGGGCCGTGCCCGCTGCCGCCGCGCCCCTGAGACGTCAGGCGTGTGCCGCGCCGCAGACGCCGCACTGCGGGTTCTGCGGCAGGCCGATGGTGTTGAACGCCATGTCGCGGCCGTCGATCATCAGCAGCTGTCCGACCAGGCGCGAGCCCAGGCCGCTGAGAATCTTCAGCGCCTCCGCCGCCTGCAGGGTGCCCACGATGCCCACCAGCGGCGCGAACACGCCCATGGTGGCGCAAAGGGTTTCTTCGACGCCGCTGTCCTCCGGGAACACGCAGGCGTAACAGGGGTTGCCCGGCGTGCGCGCGTCGAACACGCTGAGCTGGCCGTCCATGCGGATGGCAGCGCCCGAGACCAGCGGCCTGTGGTGCCGCACGCAGGCGCGGTTGATCAGGTGCCGGGTGTGGAAGTTGTCGGTGCAGTCCAGCACCACGTCGGCCTGGGGCACGAGTTCGTCGAGCAAGGCCGCATCGGCGCGCTGCAGCACCGCGGTGACCTGCGGATCGGGGTTGATGGCCGCGACCGCCTCGCGCACCGAGGTGGCCTTGGGCGATCCCACTCGGTCCAGCGTGTGCGCGATCTGGCGCTGCAGGTTGGTGGCGTCCACCGTGTCGTGGTCCACCACGGTGATGCGGCCCACGCCCGCGCTGCCCAGGTACAACGCCACCGGCGAGCCCAGCCCGCCGGCACCGATCACCAGCGCGTGCGAGGCGAGCAACCGTTCCTGCCCTTCGACCCCGAGTTCGTTGAGCAGGATGTGGCGCGAGTAGCGCAGGAGCTGGGTATTGTCCAAGGCGACCGGCGGAAAACTCAGTTTTCCTTCTTCTCTTCGGTGCGCACGGTCTGCGTCTTGCTCACCAGCACCGGCTTGCCCTTGAGCTGGTTGAGCGCCTGCTGCAGCTGGAAGTCCTTGTCGCTGCCGAATTCGGGCACCAGACGCTGACCCGGGTTCTTCTTGGCTTCTTCTTCCAGCTTCTTGCGGGCCTGTTCGCGCTCCTGCTCGCGCGCCTGCTCGGCGGCGCGCTCGGCATCGCTCATCGCGCCGTTGCCCGGCTTGTCGTCCTTGCCGTTGCTCAGGTGCTTGCTCAGGTCGGCTTCGCGGGTGCGCAGCGCGGCAAACAGGTTGCCTTCGGGCGTCTCGTCCACCATGACGTCGGGCACGATGCCTTTGGCCTGGATGGTGTTGCCGCTGGGCGTGTAGTAGCGCGCCGTGGTGAGCTTGATGCCGGTGTCCGGCCCCAGCGGGCGAACGGTCTGCACCGAACCCTTGCCGAAGGTCTGGCTGCCCAGCAGGGTGGCGCGTTTGTGGTCCTGCAGCGCGCCGGCCACGATCTCGCTGGCCGAGGCCGAGCCTTCGTTGACCAGCACCACCAGCGGCACGGTCTTGAGCGCGCCGTTGGTGGCCTTGGTCAGGCGTTCGATCGGGTCGGTGCCGCCGCGGCGCAGATAGTGCTGCGGCGCGGTGGTGTAGGTGAACTTGCTGTCGGCCAGCTGGCCGTTGGTGGACACCACGGTCACGTTCTCGGGCAGGAAGGCGGCGGACAGGGCCACCGCTGCGTCCAGCAGTCCGCCCGGGTCGTTGCGCGGGTCCAGCACCAGGCCCTTGAGTTTCGGGTCCTGCTTGTACAGGTCTTCGACCTTGCGGGCGAAGTCTTCGATCGTGCGGTCCTGGAACTGCGAGACGCGCACCCAGGCGTAGCCGGGCTCGACCAGCTTGGTCTTGACGCTCTGGGTCTTGATCTCCTCGCGCGTGATGGTGACCGGGAAACTGCGGTTCTCGTCCTTGCGGAAGACGGTCAGCAGCACCTTGGTGCGCGGTTCGCCGCGCATGAGCTTGACCGCTTCGTTGATCGTCAGGCCCTTGACCGCGGTGTCGTCGATCTTGGTGATCAGGTCGTTGGTCTTGAGACCGGCACGGAAGGCGGGCGAGTCTTCGATGGGCGAAACCACCTTCACCAGGCCGTCTTCCTGCGAGATCTCGATGCCGACACCGACGAAGCGGCCGGACGTGCCTTCGCGGAATTCCTTGAAGG
>NZ_JBPCSJ010000573.1:0-2781 GCF_051007235.1 Hydrogenophaga sp.
CCGCCCCAGCCCGGACGATCAGCCCCTGCGCCAACGCCTGCGCGAGGGCCTGGCGCAGGCACCAGCCAAAGGTCTGGAAGCACTGGAATCGCGCGCCATCGAGCAGTGGCGCCAGCGCACCGCGGCACAGGTGCACCACCGCGGTCCGCTGGCCGTTCTGCAGGCCGGCTGGCACCAGCACCCGGCGCTGGTCAGCGGCGCCCTGCTGGCGCTGGTCTTGGCCGCGTTGCTGCTGCTCAAACCCTGGGCGCAGCCCGATCCGGCGCTGGACGAACTGCTGCAGCCCGATGTGCTCTCGCTGATGGCGGCGGGCGAACTCTGATCGGGTGCCCGGGCCGCTCCGGCGTCACCCGCCCGCCCGTTTGACTCGGTAACCCAGGGCCTGCAGAGTCGCCATCACGCGCTCGATGTGATCGCCCTGGATCTCGATCACCCCGTCCTTGACCGTGCCGCCCGTGCCGCATGCGGCCTTGAGTTGCTTGCCCAGCACAGCCAAAGCCGCGGCGTCCAGCAGCACACCTTTGACCACGGTCACCGCCTTGCCGCCACGGCCCTGGGTTTCACGCGAGACGCGCACCGTGCCGTCACCCTGCGGAACAGGTTTCTGACCACAGGTGCACTGGGCCACCGGCTGGCGGCAGCCGGGGCACATGCGGCCCGATTCGGTGGAATACACCAGGCCACCGCTGGAGAGCTTGTGTTTCATGGGCCGGCATCGTAGCGCGCCCCGCGCGCGTGCCCCCAGCGGCGACAATCGGGGCACATGCCTGCCTCCACTTTCTCCGCTCTCGGACTCCTCCCCACCCTGGCCCAGGCCGCTGCCGACCAGGGTTTCGCTTCTCCCACGCCCATCCAGCAAGAGGCCATTCCGGTCGTGCTGCAGGGGGCTGACCTGCTGGCCACCGCCCAGACCGGCTCGGGCAAGACCGCGGCCTTTGCCCTGCCGCTGCTGCAGCGGCTGCAAACAGGCCCGGTGCACACACCGCGGCGCTTGCGCGCGCTGGTCCTGGTGCCCACGCGCGAGCTGGCCGCCCAGGTGGGCGAGGTGCTGCGCAGCCTGGCACAACACCTGCCGTCGCGGCCGCGCGTGGCCGTGGCCTTTGGTGGCGTGTCCATCAACCCGCAACTGATGGCGCTGCGCGGCGGCGCCGATGTGATGGTCGCCACGCCCGGGCGCCTGCTGGATTTGGTGGAGCACAACGCGCTGCGCCTCTCGGCGGTGGAACTGCTGGTGCTGGACGAGGCAGACCGCCTGCTTGACCTGGGCTTTGCCGACGAACTGGACCGCGTGCTCGGCTTGCTGCCCGCACAACGGCAGAACCTTTTCTTCTCCGCCACCTTCCCGCCCGCGGTGCAAGCCCTGGCCGGCGGCCTGCTGCACGACCCACAGCGTGTGGACGTGCCCGCCCCCGCACAGGCCGAAGCCGTGGTGCTGCAACGCGCCATCGCGGTGGACGCAGGCCGTCGCACCCAGTTGCTGCGCCAACTCATCAAAGACAACGGCTGGGAACGCGTGCTGGTGTTCGTGGCCACGCAATACAGTGCCGAACGCGTGGCCACCAAGCTGCACCACGGCGACCTGTACGCCACCTCATTCCACGGCGGACTGAGCCAGGGCGCGCGCAAGCAGGCGCTACAGGAATTCAAGGAAAAGCGCTGGGACGTGGTGGTCACCACCGACCTGGCGGCCCGTGGCATCGACATCGCGCAACTGCCCGTGGTCGTCAACTACGACCTGCCCCGTTCTGCGGTGGACTACGTGCACCGCATCGGCCGCACCGGCCGTGCGGGCGAGAGCGGCCTGGCCGTGAGCTTTGTCAGTGCCGACACCGAAGCCCACTGGCGACTGATCGAAAAACGCCAGGGCCTGAGCCTGCCGCTGGAACAGGTGCCGGGCTTTGAAACCACCGAGGCGGCCGCACCCGCCGGCCCTGCGGGGGGCGGTATCAAAGGCAAGCGCCCGAGCAAGAAAGACAAGCTGCGTGCGGCTGCAGCCAATGCTGCTGCGGCAGCCCCCCAACAGGACTGAACGGCTGGATCCTGGCGGCAAAGCCAGGCCCGGAAACAAACAAGCCCACCGGTGGGTGGGCTTTTTTTCTGCAAGTGTGGTGACTTGCCGTTTTGGTGGGCGGTGCAGGGTTCGAACCTGCGACCCCTGCCGTGTGAAGGCAGTGCTCTACCACTGAGCTAACCGCCCGAAAATCTTGCTGACTGGTGCTTTCGCTGTCAGGTCCGATCGTTCGGAAGCCTCAAATTATAGCGTGCGTTTTGACGTCTTCCTGCTTTGCATCGAAATTTTTTGCACAACCCCGTCGCCCGCTCAGGCCGCCTGCAGCTGGCGCCACAGCGTCTTGCCCTTGCAGGCCTTGTCCAAGTCGGCGAGCGCCGCTTCGTGCGCCAGCTGCTCCTGTTCGTTGGCGCACAGCACAGGCAGCTCGAAACGGCTGAGATCGACCTGCTCGACCACCACACCGGGGGCGCTGTTGTCACCCGCCTCGATCAGCAGCGCATCCTGCCCGCGCGTCATGTTGATGTAGACGTCGGCCAGCAGCTCGGCGTCCAGCAAGGCACCGTGCAGCGTGCGGCCCGAGTTGTCCACCTCCAGGCGATCGCACAGCGCGTCCAGGCCGTTGCGTTTGCCCGGGAACATCTCCTTGGCCATGACCAGGGTGTCGGTCACGCCCGACACGATCTTCGTGATCGGCGGTCGGCCGAGCAGGCTCAGTTCCTTGTTGAGAAAGCCGATGTCGAACGGTGCGTTGTGGATGATGAGTTCGGCAC
>NZ_JBPCSJ010000574.1:0-2245 GCF_051007235.1 Hydrogenophaga sp.
GGGGGTGGCGACGGTGACGGTGAGGTCGAAGACCGGTTCCAGGGCGGGGGCGGGCAGGTGGGGCATCGGGCGATGCTACCGCTGCGCGCACCTGCCCCGTCAGGGAGGCCGCATCAAGGCCGGCCGCTCCAGCAGGCCTGTGCGCGCTCGAACGCCAGCGCACCCACCTTGCGGCCCAGCGCCAGCCCGGCCACGTTGCCTTCGTAGAAATGGATGCCGCCGTACAGCCGCGATTCGCCCGCTTCTTCGGCCGCGGCGGTGAAGCTGCTCCAGCTCAGCGTGGTGCCGGCCGCGCTGGCCAGCGTGGGCTCCACCCGCAGCGGCACCGGCTGGGTGTAGCTGTGGCCGAACGCGTCGCTGCCGGTGAAGCGGCGCAGCACCTCGGCCGCCGCCATGGAAAAGCCGCTGTGGCCCGAGACGAATTCGGGGAAGGGCGGTGTCGGGAAGGTGCTCACCTGGTAGGGCCGCCAGGCCTCGCCGTCGATGGTGGCCTCGGTGGTGCCGGTCCAGCCGCGGATGCGCTTGCCGCGGTACAGGTGGCGGATGGCGGTGACCGGGCGCACGTAGTCGTAGTGGCGCTTGCAGTCCCACACCGCGATGGCCGCGTCGTGGATGGCGTTGGCCAGCGCAAAGAACAGCTTCACGTCCTGCGCCAGCGTGTGGTGGTCGCGGGCCGAGACGAAGGCCGCGAACAGCTCCCAGTGGCCAGGCGGCAGTTCGGAGCTGGGGCCGTCGGCCCAGTACTCGGCGGTCACCTTCTGCTTGACGTTCAGGCCGTCCTGCACCGCCACCACGTGTTTGGCCTGGTCCAGGAAGGCCTGCGAGGTGATGGGCACCGGCGCCGAGGGGCGGAACTGGCCGGCCGACTGCAGCGCGAACGGGCGCACCAGGGCCCACTGCGGGCCGATGTAACCCGGCACCTTCACCGCGCCGCTGGGGT
Organism: Hydrogenophaga sp.; assembly: GCF_051007235.1. Classification (GTDB taxonomy): domain Bacteria; phylum Pseudomonadota; class Gammaproteobacteria; order Burkholderiales; family Burkholderiaceae_C; genus Hydrogenophaga. The sequence goes on from NZ_JBPCSJ010000574.1 coordinate 941, forward strand.
CGGCGTAGGCCAGCGGTTGCCAGCGGTCGGGCGCCAGGATGTCCGACGGCTTTGCCGGTGCCGTCACGTGCATGGGCATGTTCACCGGCAGGTAGCCGGTGGTGTCGGCGTAGAGGCCGGCCTGGTTGGCGCCGTCGGCGTGGGCGTGGGCCAGTACGGCCAGTGCCGCCAGGTTGCCCACGCCTTCGGGCGTGGCCGGGTTGGTGCTGCTGCTGGGCGCGCTGCCGGTGCTGGCGAGCATGGCGTCGAAGGTGGCGGACTCGGTGGGGAACTGGTCCACCAGCACCTTGTGCGCGGCGTGGTGGATGGCTTTTTCCAGCTGCACCTGGGTGGCGCCGGTGACGCGCGCCGTGCTCAGACGCACTGGCAGGGCCTGTGCGTCGTGCACGGCCCAGGCGTCGTAGATGGCGGTGTGCAGCAGCGCCAGCGAGCGCGCCACCATGGGCGGGCCGATGCGGTTGCGCTCGGCGCCGACGCCGGTGGCACCGATGTGGCGGATGGCTTCGAGCGCGGTGTGCGCCCATTTGACGGAAGGGGTGTCCATGGCGTGTTCCTTGGCAGGGGGTTGAAGACGTCGCAACGGTAGGCCGGGGCGCTGGTCCTGACCATTCACCCGATGAGGGAAAGCACCACCCATCGGGGGGACGGCGTCCCCCTGGCGGGGGAGCGCGGGGCGCCGGGGCACTTGTCGCCTGTGCGAGCGTCGCCCGCGCGCAGCGCTGCTACCCTGCGGCCGCAGGAGACAACCGCATGGTCACGACACCGCCCCCGTTCACCCCCCAGATCCGCCTGTACCAGCAGTGGCTGGCCGACCAGCGCGGTCTGCACTTTGCCGACTACGACGCGCTCTGGCGCTGGTCCACCACCGATCTGGACGCGTTCTGGCAAAGCATCTGGGACTATTTCGGTCTGCAGTCGCCCACGCCGCACACCGCGGTGCTCGAACGCAATGTGATGCCCGGCGCGCGCTGGTTTACGGGCGCGCAGGTGAACTATGCGCAGCAAGTGCTGCGCCATGTGCAGCCCGCGCACGCGGCGGGTTTCCCGGCCGTCATTTCGGACAACGAAAAACACCAGCGGCGTGAGCTGTCCTGGCCGGAACTGCGGCGCCAGGTCGCCTCGCTCGCGCTGCACCTGCAGGCGCAGGGCGTGCAGCCGGGCGACCGTGTGGCCGCCTACCTGCCTAACATCCCCGAGACCATGGTCGCCTTCCTGGCGGTGGTCAGCATCGGCGGCGTGTGGAGCGTGTGCGCGCCCGACATGGGCACCAACGCCGTGCTGGACCGTTTCAAACAGATCGAACCG
>NZ_JBPCSJ010000575.1:0-2076 GCF_051007235.1 Hydrogenophaga sp.
GGCCTGTCCAACGCCTTCCCCGAGCTGAGCAACGACGCCGGCCGTGGCGCCCGCTTCGACCTGCGCGCCGTGCCGCTGGAGGAGTCCGGCCTGGCACCGAAGGAGATCTGGTCCAACGAGAGCCAGGAGCGCTATGTGATGGCGATCGCGCCCGAGTCGCTCGAGCAGTTCAAGTCCTTCTGCGAGCGCGAGCGCTGCCCGTTCGCGGTGATCGGCGTCGCGACCGAAGAGCGCCAGCTGGTGCTGGCCGACGAAGGTGCCGAGAGCCCGGTCGACATGCCGATGGACGTGCTGATGGGCAAGCCGCCCAAGATGCACCTCGACGTCAAGACCGTTACGCGCGCATTCCAGCCGATGAACCTGACGGGCGTGTCGCTGGAGAAGGCCGTCATCGATGTGCTGAGCCACCCGACTGTCGCCTCCAAGCGCTTTCTGGTCACCATCGGCGACCGCACCGTGGGTGGCCTGAGCCACCGCGACCAGATGGTCGGCCCCTGGCAGGTGCCGGTGGCCGACTGCGCCGTGACCCTGGCCGACTACGCCGGGTTTGCCGGTGAAGCCATGTCCATGGGCGAGCGCACGCCGCTGGCGGCGATCAACGCCGCTGCTTCGGGCCGCATGGCGGTGGCCGAAGCCATCACCAACCTCCTGGCCGCGCCCATCGAGTTGCCCCGCGTCAAGCTGTCCGCCAACTGGATGGCGGCCTGTGGCGAGCCCGGTGAAGACGCCGACCTGTACGCGACCGTGAAGGCCATCGGCATGGAACTGTGCCCGGCGCTGGACGTGTCGGTGCCGGTGGGCAAGGACAGCCTGTCCATGCGCACGCAGTGGACGGCCGATGGCGAGAAGAAAAAGGTCACCTCGCCGGTGAGCCTGATCGTCACCGCATTCGCGACGCTGGCCGACGTGCGCGGCACGCTCACGCCGCAGCTCAACCGCGACATCGACGACACCACGCTGGTGCTGGTCGACCTGGGCAAGGGCCGCAACCGCCTGGGCGGCAGCGTGCTGGGCCTGACGCTGGGTCAACCCGGCGATGAAGTGCCCGACCTGGACAGCCCGCAGGACCTGATCAACCTGGTCAACGCCGTCAACGCGCTGCGTGCCCAGGGCCAGATCCTGGCCTACCACGACCGTTCCGACGGAGGCCTGCTGGCCGCGGCGGCCGAAATGGCCTTTGCCGGCCAGGTCGGCGTGTCGCTGAACGTGGACATGCTGGTCACCGAAGGCGATGGCATCACCGACAGCCGCATGGACACCGGTGACGCCAAGAACTGGGCGATCCAGGTCAGCGCCCGCCGCGAAGAGCTCACCCTCAAGGCCCTGTTCAGCGAAGAGCTGGGCGTGTTGCTGCAGGTGAAGACCGAAGACCGCAACGCCGTGATGCAGACCCTGCGCGAGCACGGCCTATCCAAGCACAGCCACTTCGTCGGCAAGACCCGGCCGGCATCCTCGTCCATCGATGTGGGCAAGGGCCAGCTGCAGGTCTGGCGCGACACCAGGGCGGTGTTCAGCGCCAGCCTGTTCGACCTGCAGCAGGTCTGGGACAGCGTGAGCTGGAAGATCAACCAGCAGCGCGACAACCCGGCCTGCGCGGACAGCGAGCACGCCGCCGCTGGTGTGCCGTCCGATCCGGGCATGCACGTCAGCCTGACGTTCGACCCGCTGGACAACGTGGCCGCGCCGTTCCTGAACCTGAGCCGCCCGAAGGTCGCGATCCTGCGCGAGCAGGGCGTGAACTCGCACGTGGAAATGGCGTATGCCTTCACCCAGGCCGGTTTCGAGGCCTACGACGTGCACATGACCGACCTGCAGTCGGGCCGCGCGAAGCTGGCCGACTTCAAGGGCGTGGTCGCCTGCGGCGGTTTCAGCTACGGCGACACGCTGGGGGCCGGCATCGGCTGGGCGCGTAGCATCACCTTCAACCCGGTGCTGTCCGAGCAGTTCCAGGGCTTCTTTGGCCGCGCCGACACCTTCGGCCTGGGCGTGTGCAACGGCTGCCAGATGTTCGCCGAGCTGGCCGACATCATCCCCGGCGCCGAAGCCTGGCCGCGTTTCACCACCAACCAGAGCGAG
>NZ_JBPCSJ010000576.1:0-32711 GCF_051007235.1 Hydrogenophaga sp.
GGGTATTCATTACCGGCTCGTCACGGGGTAAACACCTTGGGGTCGCCACAGCAGGATGGCCACCATCAGCGCGATGTTGGAGAACAGCGCCACCTTGGGCACCAGGAAGCCGGTGTAATTGGCCATCAGGCCCACCAGCAGCGCCCCGATGAGCGCGCCCAGGGTGGAGCCCAGTCCGCCAATGATGATGACGATGAAGATCAGCACGTTGACCTGCGCACCCATCTGCGGCGTCACGCTCTGCTGGTACAGGCCCCACATCACGCCGCCCAGGCCGGCCAGCGCGCTGCCGGCCACGAACACGCCCACGAACAGGCGCTTGATGCGGTAGCCCAGCGACTCGACCATCTCGCGGTCCTGCACGCCGGCGCGGATCAGCAGGCCGACTTTGGTGCGGTTGAGCGTCCAGACCATGGCGGCGAACACCGCCGAACCGACCAGCACCGCCACAATGCGGTACTTCTCGACCGAGGCATCGCCCAGCAGCAGCGAGCCGCGCAGCGCCTCGGGCAGCGGCAGCGCGATCTGCCCCGGCCCCCAGATGACCTTGATCAGCTCCTCGCCGATGATCATGCCGCCCATGGTGATCAGGATCTGCTTGAGGTGCATGCCGTACACGGGACGGATGATGAAGCGCTCGAACACCAGGCCCAGCGCACCGGCCACCGCCATGGCCACCAGCATGGCCGGCAGGATGGCCAGCAGGTTCAGCCACAGGCTGTCGGCCGTGGTGTACGTGCCCATGCTGGCCAGCACCGTGGTGGCGACGAAGGCACCGAGCGCGATGAACACGCCGTGGCCGAAGTTCAGCACGTCCATCAGGCCGAACACCAGCGTCAGGCCCGAGGCGATGATGAAGACGATCATGCCCATGGCCAGGCCAGCGACGGTGAGCGTGAGCCAGGTGGCGGGGCTGCCCACGGCCGGCAGCGCGGCCAGCGCGAGCACCGGCACCAGGGCCATGGGCTTCCAGTCGAATTCCTTCAGCGCGTTCATTGATGGGCTCCGAGAGAAAGGCCCAGCAACTTGCCTTGCAAGGCTTCGTCGGCGGCCAGTTCGGCCATGCGGCCGCTGTGCACCACGCGCCCGTCGTCCATGACGGCCACGCTGTCGCCCAGCTGCTTGGCGAAGTTGAAGTTCTGTTCGACCAGCAGGATGGTGGTCTGCGCGGCCTTCAGCTCGCTGAAGGCCGCGATCATGTTCTGGATGATGGCGGGCGCCAGGCCCTTGCTGGGCTCGTCGACGATGAGCAGCTTGCGCGGCTCGACGATGGCGCGCGAGACGGCCAGCATCTGCTTCTGGCCACCGCTGAGCTTGCGGGCCGGGTGGGTCCAGAACTTTTTCATGGCCGGGAACAGACCGAAGATCCATTCGAGCCGCGTGGTGTCGATGTCGTCCAGCGTGCGCGCGCCGCGCGCGGCCAGCAGCATGTTCTCGCGCACCGACAGGTCCGAGAAGATGCCCATGCTCTCGGGCACGTAGGCCACGCCGCTGGTGGCGATCTCGGGCGTCTGGCGTGCGGTGATGTCCTGCCCCGCCAGCGTGATACGGCCCTGGCTGGCGTGCCACAGGCCCATGATGGTCCGCAGCGTGGTGGTCTTGCCGGCGCCGTTGCGGCCCAGCAGCATGGTCAGCTCGCCCTTGGGAACGACCAGGTCCACACCGTGGAGGATGTGGTACGCGCCGATGTGCGTATGAACCCCTTCAAGCTTCAGCAGTGCCTCGCTCATTCAGCCACCTCTTCTTTTTCCTCGGGGTTGATGCCGAGGTAGGCCTGCTGCACCACGGGCGAGGCGATCACGGTCGCGGGGTCGCCGTCGGCCACCAGCTCACCGTTGTGCAGCACGATGATGCGGTCCGAGAGTTCACGCACCACGTCCATCTTGTGTTCGACCAGCAGGATGGTCTTGGTCTTGTCGGCCTTGAGCTGCCGGATCAGGTTCAGGATGACCGGCACCTCGTCCACGCTCATGCCCGCGGTGGGTTCGTCGAACATGAAGACCTGCGGCTCCAGCGCCATCAGGATGCCCACTTCGAGCTTGCGCTGGTCGCCGTGCGGCAGACTGGACGCGAGCTGGTCGCCCTTGTCGGCCAGCGCCACGGTTTCCAGCACCTCGTCGGCTCGCACGATCAGGTCGCGCCGGTCGCTCCAGATCTTCCAGAGGTTCAGGCCCGCGCCCGCCCGCGCCTGCACCGCCAGCCGCACGTTCTCGCGCACGGTCAGGTTCGGGAACAGGTTGGTCAGCTGGAAGGCCCGCCCCAACCCGGCCTGCGCCCGTGCGGCTGCGCCCTGGGCCGAGATGTCCACGCCGTTGAGTTTCACGCGCCCGGCGCTGGCCTTGATCTGCCCCGAGATCAGGTTGAAGTAGGTGGTCTTGCCGGCGCCGTTGGGGCCGACGATGGCGGTGAGCGTGCCCGGCGCAAAAGCGCAGGACACAGCATTCACCGCCACGTGCCCGCCGAAGCGGACCGTGAGATCTGAGGTTTCGAGCATGGAGGCTCCGGTGGCAAGAGGACTTGTCGCGGCTGCTGCCGCGACCTTCCAGAACACGGCGGAACCGGCTTTGCCGGGCCGCTCGTGTTGTCCCCCTGGGGGGAAGCCGCGAAGCGGCGCAGGGGGGGGCTACCCGATCACTTCTTGTTCCGAATCGGAATGTCGAGTTCCGACGGCTTGATCTCGCGCACCAGCTCCGGCACACCCCACGGGAAGGCCGGGTCCACCTTGATCCTGAAGTGGTACATGCTCTGCATGGCCTGGTGGTCTTCCTTGCGGAAGGTCATCGTGCCCTTGGGCGTTTCAAAACTCATGCCTTCCATGGTCTTGATGAGCGTGTCGGTCTTGGTGTCGCCGTTGGTCTTCTTGAGCGCGGTCACCACAGCCATCGCGGCGCTGAAACCACCGGCGGTGAAGAAGTCTGGCGGTGCCTTGAACTCCTTGTAGTGCTGGGCCACCAGGGCTTCGTTCACCGGGTTCTTGGGGATGCCGAAGTAGTAGTACAGCGCGCCTTCCATGCCCGGGAAGTTCTTGTACGCGACCATGGCCGGCAGGATGTTGCCGCCCGTGGCCAGCTTGATGCCGTAGCGTTTTTCCAGCTCCATTTCCGCGATCTTCGGGAACGGCGTCGGCGCGCCCGACCAGGCCACCGAGATGTACTTCTTGCCCGGCTGGTCCTTGAGCTTGTCGACGATGCGCAGCAGGCCGGCGGTGAAGTCGGTCGTGCCCACGGGCAGGTATTCCTCGTGGACCACCTTGGCCTTCTTGGTGAATTCCTTGGCGGCCTTCACGCCGTCGCGACCAAAAGCGTTGTCGTTGGCCAGCATGGCGATCACGTTGCCCGGCTGGTCCAGCGCGGCGGCGTTGGCGGCGGCGTCCGGGCTGCTGTTGCGGCCGGTGCGGAAGAGGTACTTGTTCCACTTGTCACCGGTGATGGAGTCGGCCACGGCGGGCTCGACCAGCAGGATCTTCTGGTATTCCTGCGCGACCGGCAGCATGGCCAGCGCGACGGGCGAAGCAGTCGGGCCGATGGCCAGGTCGACCTTGTCGTCGGCGTAGGCGGTGGCCAGCAGGCTCTTGCCGATGTCCGGCTTGCCCTGATCGTCCTTCTCGATGACCACGATCTTCTTGCCACCGACCATCATGGTGCCATTCGTGGCGTAGTTCAGGCCCATCATCAGACCGGTCTGGGTCTGCTTGGCGTAGGCCTCCAGCGGACCGGTCTTGCTGTAGATGTGGGCGATGCGGATCTCGCCCTTGTTGGACTGGGCGAAACCGAGCGTGGCTGTGCAGGCAAGGGCCATCACCGCAACGCGGCGCGTGGTCTGGAACATGTCTTGTCTCCTGGTTGTGGTCAGGCCACCGGGGCGGCGCCTTCACCCCCGACTTTGCAGGGAGCGTGCCAGGCAAGAAGCCCTTTGTGAATCAACGACTTGCAGAACAACAGGCTTGCTACCGTCTGAAATTCAGACACCCCATGTCGCATTAAATTGACTGACTTTCAGACAGTTGTCTGATTTTCAGACATATCGCCCAGTTTGTCGTACAGGCTTGCGCGCGAGATGCCCAGCCAGCGGGCCGCGGCCGCGCGGTTGCCGCCGGTGCGCGCCAGGGCGGCCGCGATGGCGCGGCGCTCCAGATCGGCGATCTGCTCGGGCAGTGGGCGCTCGTCCAGCGCCACTGCCGGTCCACTGCGCAACGACACAGCTGGTGCCACCGCCGGTTCGATGTGGTCCAGCCCCGACTGGCGCAGCACCTGCTCGACCAGCGCCGCGTGGATCTGCGGCGTGTCGCTGCGCAGGGCCAGCTGTTCGAGCACGTTGCGCAGCTCGCGGATGTTGCCGCGCCAGGGCTGCGCGGCCAGCAAGGCCTGGGCACCGGCGTCCAGCTCGTGCTGGGCGCTGCCGCCGCGCGCGGCGATGTCCTCACACAGCGCTTCCACCAGCAGTGGCAGGTCGTCACGCCGCTCGCGCAGCGGCGGCACGCGGATCGGCAGCACGTTCAGCCGGTAGTACAGTTCCTCGCGGAACCGGCCCTCGCGCACCAGCTGGGCCAGGTCGCGCGAGGTGGCCGCAACCACCCGCACGTCGCAGCGGATCAGCTGGTTGGAGCCCAGGGGCTCGATCTCGCCATCCTGCAGCGCGCGCAGCAGCTTGACCTGCACGGTCATGGGCATATCGCCCAGCTCGTCCAGGAACAGCGTGCCGCCGTCGGCCAGCTTGAACTTGCCCTCGCGCCCCTTCTTGTCGGCCCCGGTGTAGGCACCGGGCGCAACGCCAAAGAACTCGGCTTCCATCAGCGCCTCGGGCACCGCCGCCATGTTCACCCCCACAAACGAACGACCCGCTCGCGGCGACGCGGCGTGGATGGCATGGGCCAGCAGTTCCTTGCCGGTGCCGGTTTCGCCCAGCAGCAGCACCGGGCTGGCCGACAAGGCGGCGCGGCGCGCCTGGCGCTTGACCTCCAGCGCGGCCGGGCTGGTGCCCACGAAGCTGGCGAAGGTGTACTTGGCGCGGCGCTGGCTGGCCAGCTCGCGGCGGGCCTCGTTCAGGTCCTGCTCCAACCGCGCGAACTTGGCAATGAAGGGCTGCAGCGTGGTCTCGGGGTGGTCGAACAGCACGATGCCCAGCACCCCGATCACCTCGCCCGTTTCATCGCGCAGCGGGATGCGGCTGACCACGAAAGTCCCGGCCTTGTTGGTCAGCAGGTCGATCAGGATCGGTTTGCCGGTCTCCAGCACCTGGTGCATCTGCGTGTTCTGCACCACGCTGGAGACGGGGTGACCGACAAAGTCTTCCTCGCGGGCATAGCCCAGCGCGGGCAGGAAGCGGCGGTACTGGTCGTTGATCCACACCACCCGCCCCTTGCGATCGACCAGCAGCATGCCTTCGCTGGCGTTGGCAAACAGGTCGAACATGGAACGCGCGGCCAGCTCCAGGATGCTCTGGGCGTCGCGCGGGAGGCGGGTGTCACTCATGTTCGGCATGTTACGTCGCGGCGGTCAGTCCTTGAGCAGGCCGGCCGCCGCCAGCTGCGCCCGCACCTGAGGGGCCGATTCGAAGCGCACGCCCTGCCAGCCGTGCGGCTGCGCGGCGTCGAGGTTGCGCTGCACGTCGTCGATGAACCAGACGCCCTGCCCTGCCAGCCCGAACCGCTCCACGGCCAGCGCGTAGATGGCGGCGTCGGGCTTGATCTGCTGCACATGGGCCGAGAAGATGCCGTCCTCGAAGGCGCTGAAAAATGGTTTCTCGCGCAGCAGGTGCTCGGCGTACGGCGTCGGCATGTTGGACAGGAAACACAGGCGATGCCCCTGCTCGCGCAACTCGTGCAGCAGCGCTTCCGTGCCTTCGAGCGTGACCAGGTGCGGCGGGATGGCGTCGATCACCGCCTGAACGTCGCCGACCGGCAGGCCGGTGCGCTGTGCGATGCGCCGGGCCAGCGCGTCGGGTTCGATCTGTCCCAGGTCGAACAGCGCCCAGTCGCTGCCCGGATCGAAGCCCTGGAACAGCTGGCGCGCCAGCGCCTGTGCGCGCTCGTGGTCGGGGGCGTGGTGCGGCAGCAATTGCTGCAGCAGGGTCAGCGGCTGCCAATGCAGTAGCACGCCGCCGAGGTCAAAAATCACCGTCTGCGAAGTCATCCGGTGATTCTCGCCGCCGCGCAGCGAGAGCACACCGACCTTCGGTGCGAAGTGCCTGCGTCCAGGGCACCCGTGGAACGGGCTTTGCCCGGCCACCAGGTGCGTCCCCCTCGAAGCGCCGCAGGCGCGCCACGGAGGGGGCTGAGGACCGCGGCTCCCAAGCCTGCCTGCGCAGGCTTGGACGGGACGAAGAGACATCGCCTCTGGCGATGTCGCGGCCTGCAAGGCGCGCGTCAGCGGCGCAGGGGGTGCCTCGCTTCAGCTCCTTCTGTGCCAGGCCAGCAGGCGCGGCGTGACCAGCACCAGCAGCACGATGGCCAGCAGCGTGGCCGACATCGGGCGCTGGAAGAACACCTCCACGCTGCCTTCGCCGATAGACATTGCGTTGCGGAACTGCGCCTCAGCCAGGGGGCCCAGGATCAGGCCCACGATGACGGGCGCGGTCGGGAAGTCGAAGCGGCGCATGACCACCCCCACCAGCGCCAGACCGAACATGACGAACAGGTCGAACGAGCTCTGGCGCATGCCGTACACGCCCACCGTGGCAAAGATCAGGATGCCCGCGTACAGCGGCGCCTTGGGGATCTTCAGCAGCTTGACCCACAGGCCGACCATGGGCAGGTTCAGCACCAGCAGCATCACGTTGCCGATGTAGAGCGAAGCGATCAGCGCCCACACCAGGGTGGACGAGGTCTGGAACAGCTGCGGGCCGGCGTTGATGCCGTAGTTCTGCAGCGCGCTCAGCAGGATGGCCGCGGTCACCGAGGTGGGAATGCCCAGGGTGAGCAGCGGCACCAGCGTGGCCGTGACGGCGGCGTTGTTGGCGGCTTCCGGGCCGGCCACGCCTTCGATGGCGCCGGTGGTGCCGAACTCGGCCTTGTGTTCCGGCGACGCGAGCTTGCGCTCGGTTGCGTAGCTCAGGAAGGTCGGGATCTCCGAGCCGCCGGCCGGGATGGTGCCGAAGGGAAAACCGATGACCGTGCCGCGCAGCCAGGCGGGCCAGGACCGCTTCCACTCGGCCCGGGTCATGTGGGCCTTGTTCATCTTGTTCAGGCTCGCGTCGCTCTTGCCTTCGTACAGGGCGTTGTAAAGCGCCTCGGTCACGGCGAACAGGCCCACCGCCACCAGCACCACCTCCACACCGTCCATGAATTCGATGATGCCGCCGGTGTAGCGCACCTGGCCGGTGATCTGGTCCATGCCGACCAGGCCCAGGGCCAGACCGAAGAACAGCGCGGTGAGGCCGCGCAGCGTGCTCTGCCCCAGCACCGCGCTGACGGTGGTGAAGGCCAGCAGCATCAGGCAGAAGTACTCGGGCGGGCCGAGCTTGACGGCGAATTCGGCCAGGAAGGGCGCGAACAGCGTCACCAGCACGGTGGCGATGGTGCCCGCTACGAAAGAACCGATGGCCGCCGAGGCCAGCGCCGCACCGGCGCGCCCGCTCTTGGCCATCTTGAAGCCTTCGAGTGCGGTCACCATGGTGCCGGTTTCACCCGGGGTGTTGAGCAGGATGGAGGTGGTCGAGCCACCGTACATCGCGCCGTAGTAGATGCCCGCGAAGAAGATCATCGACGCGGTGGGCTCCACCTGGCCGGTGATGGGCAGCAACATGGCCACCGTGACCGCCGGGCCCAGGCCGGGCAGCACGCCGATGGCGGTGCCCAGCGCGCAGCCGGCCAGCGCCCACAGCAGGTTGATGGGTGTGCCCGCGGTGGCAAAACCGCCGAGCAGGTTGTTCCAGAGTTCCAACATGATGAGTTCCTTGCTCCCGCGCTGATCAGAGCCAGCCGGTGCCGGTGAGGCCCGGCAGGTTGACGGCGAGGAATTTGGTGAACAGCCAGTAGGTCGGCGCCGAGATCAGCATGCCGATCACCACGTCTTTCACCGTCTGCATCGCGTCGCCCGCGGGCTTGCCTTCGCTGATGCGCAGGCCCCGCACCGCCAGCGTGAAGCACAGCGCGCAGCTGAGGATGAAGCCGATGCTGGTGATCAGGGCCGCATTGCCCAGGATGCCGGCCGAGACCCAGGCCAGGGCGTGCCAGTCGCCGCGCGCGGCGCCCGAGGGAGGCTCCATCTTGCGAAAGCCGCCGGTGCGCACTTCCCAGATCAGCAGCACGCCGCACAGGGCCATGGCCGCCGACACCAGCCAGGGCAGGAAGTCGGGGCCCACGCCGGCGTAGCCCGCGTCGGACGGGATGTTGGCCGCGCCATAGGCCAGCACGGCGGCCAGCAGCACGGCCCCGACGCCGATGGCCAGCTGACCGGGACGGTGATCGGGGTGCGATTCGGGTGCACCCAGGGATTCGGTTGGCATGTGAGCAACTCCTCGCAGGAACAAAAAAAGGCCGCGACGCGAACGCCGCGGCCGCGGTGTGGAACCGGCTCTGCGGCCGTTTACACCATGCCGGCGCGGACCATGGTGGCGCGCAGGGCGGAGAAGTCCTTGTCCACGAACTCGTCGAAGGCCTTGCCGGTCAGCAGCGCGGGTGTCCAGTTGTTCTTGACCAGCGCGTCCTGCCAGGCCTTGCTCTGCGTGGCCTTGATCACGCGCTGCGTCAGCGCATCGCGCTGCGCCGGGGTCAGGCCGGCGGCGCCGAACACGCCGCGCCAGTTGCCGATCTCGACGTCGATGCCCTGCTCCTTGAGCGTGGGGATCTTGTCCAGGCCCTTGACGCGCTGGCCCGAGGTGACGGCGATCGCCTTCATCTTGCCGCTCTCGATGTACTGCTGGAATTCGCTGTAGCCGCTGCCGCCCACAGTGACGTTGCCGCCCAGGATGGCCGCCACGGCTTCACCGCCGCCGCGGAACGGCACGTAGTTGATCTTGGCCGCGGGCACGCCGACCGACTGCGCGATCTGCGCCGCAGCGATGTGTTCGGTGGCCCCACGCGAGCCGCCGCCCCACTTGATGCTGCCAGGGTCCTTCTTCAGGGCTTCGACCACGTCCTTCATGGTGTTGAAGGGCGAATTGGCCGGCAGCACGAACACGTTGTATTCGGTGCTCAGGCGGGCAATGGGCGTGAGCTGGGTGATGGACACCGGCGGCTTGCCGGTGATGATGCCGCCGAGCATGACGGCGCCCATGACCATCAGAGCGTCCGGGTCGCCCTTGGAGGCGTTGTAGAACTGGGCCAGGCCGATGGCGCCGGCCGCACCGCCCTTGTTTTCAAACGTCACGGTGTCGGCCACCTTGGCGTCGCGCAGCGCCTCGCCCAGGGCACGGCCGGTGCCGTCCCAGCCGCCGCCGGGGTTGGCGGGGATCATCATCTTGATGTTGTTGGCGGCCCAGGCGGCATTCGGCAGGGCGCCCGCGGCGGCCAGAGCGGCCAGGGATTTGAGGAAGGTGTCACGACGCATGAACAGTCTCCGGTGGTGGTGGATCAACAGCCCTGATGTTCCTGTCGAACGCTGTCAATCGGCTGTCCAATGCCTCAGGGCTTTCCCTAGGGCGTCCCCCATGGGCCGGGCGTGCTGATAATGGCCACCGCATGAAACTGCTGCTGATCGAGGACAACCCCACCCTGCAGACCACGCTGGCGCGCACCTTCGAGCGCCGCGGCATGCAGGTGCTGACCTGCGGCGACGGCGAACGCGCGCTGGCGCTGTGGCAGGCCAGCCTGCCCGATGCCGTGCTGCTGGACCTGAGCCTGCCCGGGCGCGACGGCCTGCAGGTGCTGGGCGATGCGCGCGCCGCCGGCCTGGCCACGCCGGTCATCATCCTCACCGCGCGCGGCACGGTAGGCGACCGCATCATCGGCCTGAACACTGGCGCAGACGACTACCTGCCCAAGCCCTTTGACCTCGACGAACTCGAGGCTCGGGTGCGCGCCCTGGTGCGCCGATCGGGCGGCGCCGCAGAGGCCGCCAGTACCGGCCGCAGCGCCGCCTGGTTCGGCATGCAGCTGGACAAGGACAACGGCGCCGTCTACTTCGATGGCGTCCCGCTGGAACTGGCCCCTCGCGAACTGGCCCTGCTGCGCGCAGTGCTGGCCAAACCCGGCCAGGCCCTCGCCAAGGAACGCCTGACCGAACTGGTCTTCCCAGGCGAAAGCCAGGTCCAGCCAGAAGCCATCGAGGTGGTGGCCTACCGCCTGCGCAAGAAGATCGCCCACACGGGCGCCCAGCTGGTCACGCTGCGCGGCCTCGGTTACCTGCTCAAGGCAGCATGAAGATCGCCCCCGCGTCGCTTCGCGCCACCCCCTTCAGGGGGCAACACCAGCGGCCTGGCAAAACCGGTGCCGCGATGTTGCTGGACCGAACGCCCCTCCTCCGAAGCGTTGCCTGATGAAACAGCTGTCGGTTGCACACAAACGGTCACCTTCCCTGCGAAGCACGCTGTTGCTGGGCATCCTGCTGCCGGTGTTTGGCTTCGTGCTCGTCAACACCGTGGTGCTCTACCGCCAGGCCCTGGTCGCCGCCGACACCGCCTACGACCGCACCCTGCTGGCCTCGGCCAAATCGCTGAGCGAACAGCTCAGCCTCGAAGGCCACGGCGAGCAGGCCCGCGTGCGCTCGACCCTGCAGTACTCGGCACTGGAGGCTTTCGAGGCCGACAACCGCAGCCGCATCTTCTACCGGGTCAGGGGCTTCAGCGGCGAGATGGTCTCGGGTTTCGATGACCTGCCGCCACCCCGGAAACCGCTGCCCGAGCAGTACATCTACGCTGCGCTGGTGCACTTCTACGACGACGAATACCGCGGCATGCCGGTGCGCATGGCGGTGCTGCTGCAGCCGGTGGCCAGCAGCACCTCACAGGGCATGAGCACCATCCAGGTGGCCGAAACACTGCAGCTGCGCCAGACCCTGGCGCGCCAGATCCTGGTGGACACGCTGTGGCGCCAGGCCGCACTGGTGCTGGTCATCGTCGGCGTCGTGGTGTTCGTGGTGCAGCGCGCCACCCGTCCGGTGCGCGCCCTCAGCCACGCGCTGACCGCGCGCAGCGAAAACGACCTGTCCCCCCTGCCCGCCGACGACGCGCCGCGCGAACTGCAGCCGCTGGTGGAGGCCACCAACCAGCACATGCAACGCCTGGCCCACCTGCTGGAACACCAGAAGCGCTTCGTGCGCGACACCTCGCACCAGCTGCGAACGCCGCTGGCCGTGCTCAAGACGCAGGTGCAGTCAGCCCGGCGCGGCGACGTGCCGCCGGCGCAGGCGCTGGAAGAGATCGGCCACACCGTCGAGCGCGCCACCGAGCTGGCCAACCAGATGCTGGCGCTGGCCAAGGTCGAGCAGCTGCGCGAAGACCGCGACGCGCCGCGCATGGACTGGACCGACGTGGTGCGCAAGGTCGCGCTGGACCTGGCACCGCTGATCGCCGACCGATCGCTGGACTTCTCGCTCGAACTCCCCGACCACGAGGTCACGGTGCGTTCGCACGAATGGGCGCTGCGCGAACTCAGCCGCAACCTGCTGCACAACGCCATCCAGCACACCCCGGGCGGCAGTCGCCTGGCGGTGGGGCTGGTGGCCGACGCACAGACCGCGGCGCTGACCGTCAGCGACAGCGGACCAGGCATCTCGGCCGCGCTGCGCGAACGCCTGTTCCAGCCCTTTGCCACCGAACCGCAGCGCCGCAGCGGCGGTACCGGTCTGGGCCTGGCCATCTGCCACGGCATCACCCAGTCGCTGGGCGGCACCATCGAACTGGTCAACCGCGAAAACCACGGTCAGGTGCAGGGTCTGGACGCCACCGTGCGCCTGCCCCTGGCCCCCCTCTGAACACCATGACACAGGCATCCGAAGGCAAGGTCCGGCTGGACAAATGGCTCTGGGCCGCGCGCTTTTACAAGACACGCAGCCTCAGCAGCGACGAAATCGACAAAGGCCGCGTGACGGTCAACGGCCAGGTGGCCAAGCCCTCGCGCGACGTCAAACCCGGTGATGTGCTGGAACTGCGCAGCGGCCCGGTGGTGCGCACCGTGGTCGTGCGCGCGCTCAGCGGTGTGCGCGGCCCGGCCCCGGTGGCCGCCCTGCTCTACGAGGAAACGGCCGAATCGCTGGCGCGCCGGCAGGACCAGGCCGAACAGCGCCGCCTGGCCCCCGAACCCGCCCTGGCCCTGCAACAGGGCCAGCCCACCAAACGGGACCGCCGCGACATGCAGCAGCTCGCGGGGCGCGGGCAGTGGAACCAGCGCTGGAGCGCGTCGCTGGACGACGAATAAATGGCCCGCAGAGGCTGAGAGGGCATTGGGCGTGCCCAATGCCCTCTCAGCCTCTCAGGCCTTGCGCGTGCCCAGCCACACCACCGTAGCCACCACCAGCAGGCCGCCAGCCACCTGCACCGGCGCGATGGACTGCCCCAGCACCGCCCAGGCCAGCACCAGCGCGAAGATCGGTTCGATGTTCATGATGGCCGAGTTGCCCACCACCCCCAGGCGCGGCAGCACCGTGAACATGATGGTGAAGGCCGTGCCGTACAGCGCCGTCAGCCCCAGCAGCCCCCACCAGCCCGGCGCGGCCGTGGGCAGGTGGAACCCGCCCTGGTAGGCCATCCCGGCCAGTGCGAGCACGGCCACGATGCCCATGGTGCTGAAGGTGCGCAGGCGGCCGTCGAGGTCGCCCGCCTCGTGCTTCGTCAGCACCAGCGCCAGCCCGAAGGTGGCCGCGGCCGTCAGGGCAAAGGCCACACCGGCGCCGATGCGGCTCCAGTGCCCGGCCGCCCCCAGGCCGGACGCGGCGCCCAGCACGTCCAGCGCCAGGGCCAGGCCCAGCAGCATCACCGGCATGGCGCGCACCATGTTGCGGTGCGGCCGGTGCCCGTAGACCAGCCGGGCCCACAGCGCCGTCCACAGCGGGTAGGTGTTGAAGGCCAGCAGCGCCAGCGCCACCGGCAGGCGCGCCACCGCCGAATACAGACACAGGCTCTGCACCCCCACCAGCAGGCCCATGGCGGGCAAGGCCTTGCGGTGGCGGGCGGTCAGGCGCACCGGCACGCGGTAGGCGCGCAGCAGCAGCGCCACCACCAGCGCGGTGACGCCGCTGCGGAACGCGACCGCGGTCGGCACGTCGACGCCGTTCTCGAACGCGAGCCGGGCCGCGACGTGGTTGGCCCCCATCATGAAAGCGATCAGCAACAGGGTGGCGAAAGCGGTGCCCGTCAGGGCGCGCGAAGCAGGTGCGGTCATGCGGCATTGTCCCGCGGGATCGGGCCGCGGCTGCCGCCGGACAGACGCAGCGGAGACGCACCGGTGACGCCCGGGTCATGGCCCGCCCGGGCAGGTGAGGTGGATCAGCTGCGCGGCCGGTGCTCGCCCAGGTCGTTCCACACGTCCTGACGGTGCAGCAGCCCGCCCTGCACCTCGAACCGGTCGATGAACCGGATGCCGGCAAAGGCCTGGCCGTCCGGCCATTCACCAGACAGGGTGCCGTGGCAGTGCACCACGCAGGTGTCGCCGCGCCAGGCTTCGTCGAAGGCCTCGAAGGTCTTGGCGACCGAGCGGTAGCGCTGGCGCCCCCAGTCCACCAGCTGCTGCAGGGTGGTGAACCGCACCCCGCCGGGGAACTGCATCTGGAAGCCCGGCGCGAGCATCGCCCGGGCGCGGTCCAGGTCGCGCGCCTGCATGGCCGACAGGAAGGCCTGCACCACCTCGGTGGCCACCGGGTGGGCATGGTTACCGGCCACGAACACGCGGCCGTCGCGCTGGTAGGTCGCGGCCTCGTTGATGAAGGTGGTGATGCCGGCCGGCGGTGCGGCGATCACCGAGGCCACCGCCTGCGACACACGCGCCACCAGCCGCTCGCGCACCTCGGGGCTGTAACCGGGCAACAGGGTGATCTGGGTCACGGGCATGTCGGTCTCCTCAGGGTTGGCGGTCGGCGTCGTAACGGGTGCCCTGCGCCAGCAGCTCCGGGGTGCCGATCAGGGCGTTGAGCTGGTCGAAGTCGAGCATGTCGGCCTGCCAGGGGGCGGTGGTCTGGTGGGCTTTGAGGCTGGCGAAGTAGCCCTGCAAGGTGCGCGCGATGGCGCGCACCGTGCCCCCGGGGAAGATGACGATGCGGTAGCCCAGGCGCCCCAGCTCGTCGGCTGGCGTCACCGGTGTCTTGCCACCTTCGACCATGTTGGCCAGCAGCGGGACGCGACCGGCGAACCGCGCCGCGGCGTCGGCCAGCTGCGCCGGGCTGCGCAGGGCTTCGATGAACAGCGCATCCACCCCGCAGGCCAGGTAGGCTTCGGCCCGCTCCATGGCACGGTCCCAGCCCTCGATGGCCAGGGCATCGGTGCGCGCCATCACCAGGGTGTCGGCGCTGTGGCGCGCATCCAGCGCCGCCTTGAGCTTGCCGACCATCTCGGCCTGTGGCACCACGGTCTTGCCGTCCAGGTGTCCGCAGCGCTTGGGAAAACCCTGATCCTCCAGCTGGACCATGGCCGCGCCCGCGCGCTCGAAACCGCGCACGGTGCGCTGCACGTTCAGCGCGTTGCCAAAGCCCGTGTCGGCGTCCACGATCACCGGGCGGTCCACCCGCTCGGTGATGCGCGCGAGCGCGTCCTGCACTTCGGTGAACGTGGTGAGGCCGATGTCGGACCGGCCCAGGCGCGTGTAGGCCAGCGAGGCGCCCGAGAGGTACAGCCCCTCGAACCCCGCCTGCTGCGCCAGCAAGGCGCTGAAGGCATCGAACACGCCCGGGCACAACAAAGGCTCGTGGGCCTGCAGGCGCTGCCGCAGCGAAGGAATGCTCATGGTGCGGTCTCCGGTTGCAGGTGGCGGGCCAGGCTGTCGGCCGCGATGAAGCCGCCGGCCACGGCGCTGAGCAGTCCGTTGCCCGACAGGTAACCGCTGACGTCGTGACCCGACACACCGCGCGCCGCGCCGCCAGCGGCCCACAGGTTGGGCAGAGGCTGGCCGGCCGCGTCGAGCACGCGGCACTGCGCGTCCACGTCCAGCCCGCCCTGGGTGTGGAACAGGGCGCCGGTCACCCGCACCGCGTGGAACGGCGCCTGGAGCGTCCGCCTGAAGCCACGGCCGAAAGGGTCTGCGGTGTCCGGTGCCACCCCGTCCAGCGTGGCCTGCAGCGTGGACGGGTCACAGCCGATCAGCGCGGCCAGCGCACCCACATCGGCGCAGGTGCGCACCGCCCCGGCCTGCTGCGCCTGGACAAAGTCCGGAAAGCCCTGCGCCAGCGCCAGCACCTGGTCGTCGAACACGTTCCAGGCCTGTCCGCCGGGCTGCGCCACGACGTGCAGCGCCGCTTCGGAGTAGCCCTGCGATTCGTCGTGGAAGCGTTCTCCCCGGGCATTGATCTGCACGCCGCCTTCGACCATCAGGGCCCAGGTGATCAGCACCGCGTGCGGGACCGCCCACGAACCGTGCCCCTGGTAGGCCCGCAGGTCGGCCAGCCGAGCGCCCAGGGCTTCGCCCCAGCGCACCGCCGTGCCGTCGTTGCCCGGGTGCCCGGCGAAGGTGGCGGCCACCATCTCGGGCACGAAGCGTTGCAACAGGTCTGGCGCGCCGCCATAGCCGTTGCAGGCCAGCAGCAGCGCGTCGCAGGCCACCGCCTCCAGACTGCCGTCGGGCCGCTGCAGGCGCACGCCCAGCACGCGCTGTGCCTTGTCCACCACCAGCTCGCTCGCGCGGGCCTGGGTCAGCAAGGGGATCTCGCAACGCTCCTGGGCCTGCGCCAGCGCCTGGACCAGTGCCTCGCCGGTGCGCTCGCGCAGGGTATGCATGCGGTGGCGCGTGTGGCCGGGGTAGAGAAAACCGTCGAGAACTTCCCACTGCAGGCCGTGGTGGTCGGCCAGGAAGTCGAGCGCCGGGGCGATGGCTTCGGTGTAGGCCTTCACCAGGTGCGGGGCCGCCGTGCCGTGGGCCTTGTGCTGGATGTCCTGTGCAAAGCGTTCGGGCGAATCGTCCACCCCCAGCGCGCGCTGCACCTGCGTACCCGCGGCGGGGATGAAGCCCGACGACAGGCTGGTCGACCCCGCCGGGCGTTCGTCGCGCTCGGCCACCACGCACTCGATGCCCCGGTCCGCCAGCCGCAGCGCCGCGGTCAGGCCGCACGCCCCGGCGCCGATCACCAGCACCGGCACGTGCACCGGCGCGGTGAAGGCCGGTTCGACCACCACACGGGTCGGCGCCGTCATGCCAGCCCCTGCTGCACGAAGGTGGCAGCGTCCACCACCCGGGCCACGCTGGCCATGTCGGCGAGCGCGGTGGCGTGGGTCTCGGCCTTGAAGGCGGCGCAACCGTCGGCGATCACCCAGGTGTCGTAGTCCCGCATGTGGGCGTCGCGCACGGTGCTGGCCACCCCCCCGTTGGTGACGATGCCGCACACCGCCACGCGGCCCACCCCGGCCTTGCGCAGCAGCCAGTCGAGCTGGGTGTTGAAGAAGGCCGAATAGGCGACCTTCTGCACGCACACATCGACCACCGGTTGCAGTTCGTCCACACAGGCCTGGCCGCGGCTGCCGGGGGCAAAGTCGCCCCGCCGCAGAAAAGGCCGCAGCCGCTGCAGGTGGGGCGAGACCATGGGCTCGCCGCTGGCGTCGGGCCACAGCGTGAACTGGCTCGCCACGACCATGCCCCCGGCGGCCTTGATGGCCCGGGCCACCGGGAGCACGCGCGCGGGGATGCGCAACGCCTCGGGGTTGGCGCAGCCGCCGCGGGCGTAGGCCCCGTCGGGCGCGAGGAAGTCGTTCTGCAGGTCGATGATGACGAGGGCCGTTTTCATAGCGGGCGCAGGATGAGGTTGCCGAGGCGGTCGACGTTGGCCTCAAAGCCGGGGTCGAGCCAGACGGTGGTGTCGGCCTGCTCGAAGATGGCCGGACCGGTGATGCGGTGCCCCACGGGCAGGCGCAGCCGGTCGTAGCGCCGGGCCTGCACCCACTGGCCTTTGACGTACACGGCCTGCTCGCCCAGCGGTTCGGTGCTGCCCTCGCCCTGGGGAGCGAGCAGCGTCAGGTCGAACTTGGGCCGCACACCCACCAGGGCGTAGCGCAGATTCATGACGCGGATCGGGATGCCGTCGAGCACGCGGCCGAACTCGGCGCGGTAGATGGCCTCGAACGCGGCCTGCGTGGCGGCAGCGTCCAGCGCCGGCGCTGTCAGCGGCACGGCCACGGTGTGGGTCTGGCCCTGGTAGAGCATGTCCAGCGCGATCTCTTCGCGCACGCTCTCGAAGCGCACACCGGCCGAATCCAGCCGCTGGCGGCAGCGCTCGGCCAGATCGGCGCGCAGCGCGCGCAGCTGCGCGAAGTCGAGCGCCGCCAGGGACTGGTTCAGGGTCTGGACGGCGTCGTGCCGCATGTCGGCCATGACGCAGCCCAGGGCCGAGGTGACGCCCGGGTAGCGCGGCACGATGCCGGTGCTCACGCCCACTTCGCGCATCATGTCGCACACGTGCAGGCCGCCGCCACCGCCGAACGGCATGTAGGCGAACTGCCGCGGATCGTGGCCTTTTTCGATCGACACCAGCCGCATCGCACCGGCCATCTTGGCGTTGGCCACGGTCAGGATGGCCTCGGCTGCCTGCAGCACGTCCAGCCCCAGCGGCTCCGCCACGAAGCGGCGGATGGCTTCGCGGGCCTTCTCCACGTCCAGCGCACCGAGCAGGCCACCACCGAGCGGCCGTTCCGCGGCGATACGGCCGAGCAGCACGTTGGCATCGGTCACCGTCGGGCGTTCATTGCCGCGCCCGTAGCAGGCCGGGCCGGGCACGCTGCCGGCCGACTCGGGGCCCACCTGCAACATGCCGCCCACGTCCACGCTGGCAATCGACCCGCCGCCGGCGCCGATGGTCTCGATCTGGATCATGGGCGAGCGCACCACCATGCCAAAGGCGATGCTGGTCTGCGCCGCCAGCGCGGCCCGCCCGCCGGCGATCAGGGACACGTCGAACGAGGTGCCGCCGATGTCGCCGGTGATCACGTCCGGGTAGCCCGCTGCCGTGGCCATGGCCGCGCAGGCGATGACGCCGGCCGCAGGACCCGACAGCGCGGTCTTCACCGGCAGCTCGCAGGCGGTCTGGCGCGACATCACGCCCCCGTTGCTCTGCACGATCAGCAGTTCACCGTCGAACCCGTGGGCGCGCAGGTCGCCGTCCAGCCGCTCCAGGTAGCGGCCCACCACCGGCTGCAGGGCCGCGTTCAGGCTGGCCGTGGAGGCGCGCTCGAACTCGCGGATCTCGGGCAGCACCTCGGCCGCGGACGTGACGTGCGCGTTCGGCCAGACCGCCCGCACCGCCGCCACCGCCACCCGCTCGTTGGCCGGGTTGGCATAGGTGTTGACGAAGAACACGCACACGGCCTCGCACCCCTGCGCCAGCAACGCGGCCGCCGCCTCGCGCACCTGCTCCAGGTCCACCGGCGTGTGCACGCTGCCGTCGGCCAGCACGCGCTCGTCCACCTCCAGCCGCAGGTCGCGCGGGATCACGGGTTCAAAGCCGCCCCGCAGGCCCCAGGTCTGGGGCCGGTCGCGGCGCCGCATTTCCAGCACGTCGCGGAAACCGCGGGTGGTGATCAGGCCTGTGCGGGCGACCTTGCGCTCCAGCAGCGCATTGGTGCCCACCGTGGTGCCGTGGATGATGGTGGCCAGGCTGGATGCGTCGTCGCTGTCCGCGCCGTCGGCGCCCAGCACGCGGGCAATGCCGTTCATGAAGCCCACCGACTCTTCGCCCCGCGTGGACGGCACCTTGACGATGTCGACCCGCGAACTGGTTTCGTCGAGCACGAACAGGTCGGTGAAGGTGCCACCGACGTCCACACCCACCACGCGGCGGGCGGTCTTGTTGTCCGTTGTATGGCTCATGACCGCTCCCCGCTCAGACGGCTCACATAGCCCTGGGCCGCATCGGCCTCGCGCGCCTGCGCGGGTCGGGCCGACGGTGGCCCATACCCTCCTCCACCCGGGGTCTCCAGGCGCACGCGGTCGCCGCGCTGCAGCTGGATGCCCAGCATCTTCGACGCCATGGGCGGCCGGTGCCACTGCCCCCCGCTGTGGAAGCTGAACACGTTGAGCGCCGCCGGCTGCCCGCCGGCAATGCCCTTGGGCGCGGCGCGACCGCGCTCACCGAAGATGAAGCCTTGGGCCGATTGCTCCAGCAGCTCGATTTCATAGACCGCCCCCAGGCCGCCACGGTGCTCGCCGTCGCCGCCCGAGTCGGGCCGCAGCGACCACTGCGTGAAGCGCACCGGGTACGCGGCCTCCAGGATCTCCAGCGGCGGGATGGTCGCGGTGGAGATGGGCGCGTTGCCGTGGTTCAGTCCGTCACCGCCCGCATGGGCACCGTGACCGCCGCCGAAGAAGCTGAACATGACCCAGCGCTGCCCCTGGCGCGCCGCGTCGCTGCGGTGGCCGGCGATGGACAGTGCGTTGATGGTGCCGTAGGCCTGGGCCACCGAGCGTCGCGGGTCGGCCAGCGCCGCGGCGCTGAACACCACGTCGATCATGCGCAGGATGGTTTCGGTGTATCCCCCCACCGGGCGCGGGCGCTGGGCGGTGATGACCAGCCCCTCGGGCATCACGAAGTCGACCGCATCGAGCACACCGGCGTTGGCCGGCACGTCCGGGAACAGGTGCTTGAGCGCCACGTAGCAGGCCGCCACGGCGGTCGCGCGGGAGATGTTGACCGGCCCCGCACATTGGGGCGAGCTG
This sequence comes from Hydrogenophaga sp., assembly GCF_051007235.1. Classification (GTDB taxonomy): domain Bacteria; phylum Pseudomonadota; class Gammaproteobacteria; order Burkholderiales; family Burkholderiaceae_C; genus Hydrogenophaga. The sequence continues at coordinate 19,721 of NZ_JBPCSJ010000576.1, forward strand.
CGCGAGAAGTCGAGTGTGAGCCGATCGCCAGCCACGGTCATGTCCAGCGCGATGGTCAGCGGCGCATCGGTCACGCCGTCGTTGTCCAGCGTGTCCTCGAAGGCGTAGACGCCGTCGGGCAGGGACGCGATCTCGGCTTTCATGAGCCGGCGCGCCCGCTCGCGCAGCGCCTGCAGGGCCTGCAGCACCAGCGGTTCGCCGTAGGCGTCCAGCAGGTCGGCCAGGCGGCGGTCGCCCAGTTCCAGCGCGGCCAGCTGGCCGTTGAGGTCGCCCCACAGGCTGTCGGGCAGGCGGGTGTTGGCCATCAGGATGGCGAGCACGTCCGGGTTGAGCTTTCCCCCCTGCACGATGCGCACCGGCGGGATCTGCACCGCCTCCTGCCAGCATTCGGTGGCCGCCGGGTTGTAGTTGCCGGGCACGGCACCGCCCACGTCGTGCCAGTGCGCGGCCGACGCGATGAAGCACACCAGTTGGCCGTCGCGGAAGATGGGGCGCACGAGCTTGAAGTCGTTGGCGTGGGTGCCGCCTTCGTAGGGGTCGTTGAACAGCCAGGTGTCGCCGGGCTGCATGCCACCGTGCTGCTCGGCGGCGCGCATGGCGGCGCGCACCGCAAAGGCCATGGCCCCCACGAACACCGGCAGGCCGGACTTGCCTTGCACCAGCGTGTCGCCGCTGCGCGCGTCGTACAGCCCGTGGCAGGCGTCGTGGGCCTCGGCGATGATGGGGTTGAAGGCACTGCGGTACAGGGTCGCGTCCATCTCGTCGGCGATCTGCTCCAGGCGCCCCTTGAGCACCGCGAGGGTGACGGGGTCGATCGGGGCTACAGCGGTCATGGGGTTCCTCGGGCGAGTCGTTGTTTCAGTTCGTTGAGCAGGCCGCCGCAGCGCACCCGCTCCATCAGAAAAGGCGGCACGGGTTCGCAAGCCAGGCGTTCGCCGCCGGCGCGCAGCAGGGCCGGTGCCAGCGGGTCGGCGGCGTCCAGCGCCACCCGCTCGCCCTCCTCCAGGCGCTCGGCCTGCGCACAGGTCAGCAGCAGCAGGCCGACGTTGAAGGCGTTGCGGAAGAACAGACCGCTGTAGCTGGGCGCCACCACCGCCCGCACCCCCAGCGCCACCAGCACCGCCGCGGCCTGCTCGCGCGAGGAGCCGATGCCGAAGTTGGGGCCGGCCACCAGCAGGTCGCCGGGGCGCACGCCGCCCGCGAAATCGGGCCGAAGCGATTCCAGGCAGTGGCGGGCGATCACGTCCATGCCGTGTTTCATGGCGTGGCCCGGGGCCAGGGCGTCGGTGTCGACGTCGGCGCCCAGGCGCCACACGCGGTGCAGGGGTTCGGCTGCGCTCATACCAGCACCTCGCGCGGGTCGGTGATGCGGCCGCGCAGGGCCGAGGCGGCCACGGTGTAGGGCGAGGCCAGGAACACCTCGGCCTCGGCAGATCCCATGCGGCCCTTGAAGTTGCGCGCCGTGGTGGCGATCACGCGCGTCGCCCCCTGCACCGCCTGGCCGTAGCCGGCGCAGGCACCGCAGGCGCTCGGCAGAAACTCGGCCCCGGACTGGCGCAAAGCGTCTGCCACGCCTTCGCGTTCGGCCTGCTGTTGGTCGTGCACGCTGGCGGGCGCCACCAGCAGGCGCACGCCGTCGGCCACGCGGCGCCCGCGCAACACGCGGGCCGCGGCCTGCAGGTCTTCGAGCTTGGCGCCGGTGCAGGCGCCGATGTAGGCCAGCTGCACCGCCTCGCCCGCGGTGTGGCCCACCGGGTGGCTGTTGGCCGGGCTGTGTGGCGAGGCCACCATGGGCGGCAGGCTCGCCGCGTCGAATACATGCTCGGTCACGGCGGCGCCTTCATCGGTCTGCCACTGCGCCAGGTCGTCGTCGCCGATGCCCTGGTCCACACCGGCCTCGCGCAGCCAGGCGGCGGTGGTGGCATCGGGGGCGATGAGCCCGGCCTGCGCCCCCAGCTCGGCGCTCATGTTGGACAGCGTCATGCGCTCGGCAATGCCCAGGCCCCGCACCGTGCTGCCGGCGAATTCGATGGCCTGGTAGCCGCCACCGTTCATGCCGAAGCGGCCGACCATGTGCAGCATCATGTCCTTGGCGCAGACGCCGTCGGCCAGCGCGCCGTCCCAGCGCATGCGGATGGTGTGGGGCACGCGCAGCCAGATCTCGCCGGTGACCACCACACCCAGCATTTCGGTGCTGCCGATGCCGAACATGTAGCAACCGAAGGCGCCGCCGGTGGGCGAGTGCGAGTCACCCCCCACGCAAAACATGCCCGGTCGCAGGTGGCCTTTTTGCGGCAGCACCACGTGGCAGATGCCCTGGCTGTCGTGCACGTGCGGCAGCGCCTGCTCGCGCGCCCAGTCGCGGGCGATGCGCACGATGCGCCGCGCGTCCTCGTCGGCCTCGGGCACGAAGTGGTCCATCACCAGCACCACGCGGGACTTGTCCCAGATCGGCGCGCCCAGCTCTTCGAGCATGGGCTTGAGCCGCCGCGGGCCCGAAGAGTCGTGGAACATGGCCAGGTCGACCCGGCAGTTCACGATGTCGCCCTCGCGCACCGCGGACACGCCGGCGGCGCGGGCGATCAGCTTCTGGGCCAGGGTCTGCGGCATGGGTGGCGTCTGTAGGGTCTGCGCCGGGGTGTCGGGTGTGCCCATGGTCACAGCCCCAGGTAGGCCTTGCGCAGCTCGTCCGAGCCCATGAGTTCGTCGGGCAATCCGCTGAAGCGCAGGGCGCCGTTTTCCATCACGTAGACCCGGTCGGCCAGTTCCAGCGATTGCGCCACGTTCTGCTCCACCAGCAGGATCGACAGGCCTTCGGCGTTCAGCCGCCGGATGAGCGCGAACATCTCTTCCACCAGCAGCGGCGACAGGCCCAGCGACGGCTCGTCCAGGATCAGCAGGACCGGCTCGGCCATCAGACCGCGCCCGATGGCCAGCATCTGCTGCTCGCCACCGCTCATGGTGCCGGCCAGCTGCGCCGTGCGTTCCTTCAGGCGCGGGAAGATGGCGAACACCCGCTCCAGGTTGGCGGCCCGGTTCTCGCGCGCCCGGGTGAACGAGCCCAGCTCCAGGTTCTCCAGCACGCTCAGGTTGGGGAAGATCTTGCGGCCCTCGGGCACCTGGATCAGCCCGGCGGTGACCACCTTGCGGTAGTGGGCGCCCGACAGGTCGGTGCCGTTGAACCGCACGGTCCCGCCCCAGGCGGGGTTGATGCCGCAGAGGGTGTTGTTGAAGGTGGTCTTGCCGGCCCCGTTGCTGCCCAGCAGCGCCACGGTTTCACCGGGGTTCACCGTCAGGTCGATGCCGCGCAGCACCTCGGTGCGGCCGTAGCCGCCGGTGAGCCCCCGCACGTCGAGCAAGGGAGTGATCGGTTCAGTCATGGTGGCCTCCGGCGGCGCGCAAACGGGCGGCGGTGCCCACCCCCAGGTAGGCCTCGATGACCCGGTCGTCGCGGGTCACGGCCTGGGGCGTGCCCTGGGCGATCAGTTCACCCTGCGCCAGCACCCAGACGTGCTCGGCCAGGTTCATCACGGCCTGCATCACGTGCTCGATCATCAGCACGGTTACGCCGCCATCGGCGATGGAGCGGACCACCGGGATCATGTCGCCGATCTCCTGGGGGTTCAGGCCTGCCAGCACCTCGTCCAGCAACAGCAGGCGCGGTTGCGTGGCCAGGGCGCGGGCCAGTTCCAGGCGTTTGCGGCCGGCCACGGTGAGGTCGGACGCCGGTTTGTCCAGCTGCGGCCCCAGGCCGACCCGGTGGGCCACCGCCTCGGCCTGGGCCAGCGCGTCGGCCCGGTGGGGGTGGCGCAGGTGCGCGCCCACCGCGATGTTCTCGCGCACCGTCTGGGCGGCGAAGGGCTGCACGATCTGGAAGGTGCGGGCCATGCCCAGCCGGGCGTTGAGGTGCGGGGGCTGACCGGTGATGTCCTGGCCCGCCAGTTCGATGCGCCCCTCGTCGGCGGCGATGAAGCCCGACATGAGGGCGAACAGCGTGGTCTTGCCCGCACCGTTGGGCCCGATCAGGGCGGTGAGCGAGCCCTGGGGCACGTCGAGCGACACCCGGCTGACGGCCTTGAGACCGCCGAAGGTCTTGGACACGCTGGCGACGCGCAAAAGGGTTTCAGCCACGGCCGGCTCCTTTCCAGAGGCGGGTCACCGACTGCCCGATGCCGGCGATGCCGCGCGGGAAGAACATCACGATCAACACCAGCACGCTGCCGTAGATCACCATGTTGATGCCCGGAAATTCGCCGAACAGGTTGCGGGTGAGGTCGGCCAGCAGGTGCAGGGCGAATGCCCCGAGCAAGGGGCCCCACAGCGTGCCGATGCCGCCCACGATGGCCGCCACCAGCGCCTCGACCGAGGTGTGCGAACCGAAGGCGATGGCCGGGTCGATGTACTGGAACACCTGCACGTAGAACGCACCGGCCAGCCCCATGAAGCCACCCGACAGCGCGATCGCGCCCAGCTTGACGCGGAACGGGTCCACGCCGATGGCGCGCGCGGCGTCTTCGTTGTCGCGCACGGCCTGCAGGTAGGCGCCAAAGCGGGAATGCTGCAGCCAGCGCGTGACCAGCAAGGCGATCACCACCAGCACCAGCATGAGGTAGAGGTAACCCGCGCGAGAGCCGAACTGCAGGTTCGCCACCGACTCCTGGAGCGGGATCATGAGACCCACGCCGGCACCGGTGAACGGCACCGACAAGGCCAGGATGCGGCAGACCTCGGCGAACGCCAGCGTGACCAGCGCGAAGTAGGACCCCTTGAGCCCGTAGCGGAAGCTCAGCGCCCCCACCAGCACGCCGACCAGCGCCCCGGTCAGCCCCGCGAGCACCAGCGCCACCCAGGGGTTCAGCCCCCCTTGCAGTTGGCCGATGGCCTGCACGTAGGCCCCGAAGCCGAAGAACAGGGCATGCCCGAACGAGAACTGGCCGCCGAACCCACCGAGCAGGTTCCAGGCCTGCGCCAGCAGGCTGGCGTACAGCGCCATCATGACGAAATTGAGCCAGGTGCCGGAGTCGGTGACCAGGGGCACCAGGGCCACGGCGACCGCAAACAGCGCGATGTGGAGCAGCGATTTCATGCCTTGGCTCCAAACAGGCCCTGGGGTCTGAACAGCAGCACCCCGATGAAGATGAGGAAGATGCCGATCTGGCCGAGCGATTCGCCCAGGTAGAGGCCGCCCAGCGACTCGACCACGCCGATCACCAGGCCGCCCAGCAGCGCGCCACCAAAACTGCCCATGCCGCCGAAGACCACGATGGTGAAGGCCACCAGCACGAAGCCGTTGCCCACCTGCGGGTTGACGTAATAGGCCGGCAGCAGGAAGCAGGCCGCGGCGCCCAGGCAGGCCAGGCCGATGCCGAAACTCATGGCGTAGATGTGGTCCACGTCGATGCCCATGAGGCGCGCGCCCTGCTTCTCCTTGGACACGGCGCGGATGGCGCGCCCGAGGTCGGTGCGGTTGATCATGAACAGCAGCAGGGCAGACACCACCAGCGCGCCCCCGAAGGCGATGAGCTTGGGCAGCGCGATGAACGCCGGCCCGATCTGCACGGTGCTCAGGGTGTAGGCGGTGTCGATGGTGCGCGTGTCCGACTGGAAGGCCAGCAGCGCGAGGTTCTCCATCACGATGGAAATGCCCAGGGTGACCAGCAGGATGTTCTCGTCCTTACCGTGGCTGGCCCGGTTGATCACCACCCGCTGCAGCAGATAGCCCAGCACGAACATACCGGCCACCATGAAGGGCAGCGCCAGATAAGGATCAATGCCCAGGTGCTGCTTGAGCAGGAACACGCCGTACAGCGCCAGCATCAACGACGCCCCGTGGGCGAAGTTGATGATGTGCAGCACGCCGTAGATCAGCGTCAGCCCCAGGGCAATGAGGGCGTACACCGCCCCGGTGGTCAGTCCGTTCAGCACGGACGGGACCACGATCGCGAGATCGAACATGGTGGAGAACCTCGGGGGTGGCGATCAGGCCTTGAGCGGGAACATCGGCTCGGCCTGGCGGTATTCGCGCGGGATGATGACCTTGATGTCCTTGTCCAGCACCTGGGTCATCAGCGGGCGGCCACCGGTGTTCTGCCCGTCGACGAACTTGGTCGGGCCGTACGGCATGAAGTGGTTGGAGAAGGTGCTCTGTTCCAGCGCCGAGATGATGGCCGCGCGGTCGGTGGACTTGGCGCGCTCCAGCGCATCGGCCAGCAGCATCATGGACGTGTAGGTCATGAACAGCTCGTAGCTGAAGAACAGCTTCTGCGCCTCGGCGCGCTTCTTGAGCGCCTGGGCGCGCGGGTCCTTGGGGTTGAACCAGTGGTTGCAGTCGATGATGCCGTTGGACGCATCGGGGAACTCCTGCACGAACTTGTAGCTGGACGCCGCACCGCCGAGCACCGAGTAGATCGCCTTGGGCACCACGCGCTGCTGCTGCATGGTGCGCACCAGGAGGGCGTACTCGTTGTAGTAGTTGGCCGGGATCACGATGTCCGGGTTGACCGACTTCATGCGCAGCACGATGTTGTTGAAGTCGCGCGTCGGGTTGGCGTGCTTGATCACCTCCTTGACCTCGAAGCCGAAGCCCGGCAGCTCGCGCGCCAGCAGATTGGCGGTGCCGGTGCCGAACAGCGACTCCTCGTGGATGATCATCACCGTCTTGGCCGGGCTTTGCGAGATGGTGTTGAGCACCTTCAGGTTGACCATCGCCAGGTCGGCCACAGCCTTGTAGCCCGGGCCGAAGCGGAAGGTGTTCTTCAGGCCGCGCTGCACGATCTGATCGGCCACGCCCACGTCCACGATGTGCGGCAGGTTGTACTTGGCCGCGGCCTGGGTGGTGGCCAGGCAGATGGCCGAGGCAAAGGCCCCCACCACGGCGCTGGCACCCGCCTCGTTGAGCTTCTCCACCTCGGCCGCACCGGCCTGCGGCTGGGACTGCGCGTCGGCCAGCAGGGCCTCGATCTTGGCGCCCCCCAGCGACTTGATGCCGCCGGCCTTGTTGATGTCCTCGATGGCCATCAGCGCACCCGCGCGGCACTGCTGGCCGGAATACGCCAGGGCGCCGGTGACGGGGTGCAGCACCCCGACCTTCACGGGGGCAGGCTGCGCGCCGGCCACCAGAGGGAAGGCCAGCGTCGACGCGGCGGCGGCGGATTGGACGACAAATTCACGACGGGTACTCATGGCAATCTCCTGAACTGAAAAGGCCGACCGACGCATCACGCGTGGCGGGAGGAACACGCCAGCACGGCACGCGCTGGCAACGAAACCCATCAGTCGGCCTTTGGATGCGGCCCACTGGCGGATGCGAACTTCACCTCTGCGGCGCATTCAATGGAACTGCGCCGACAACTCGCTGCTGACCCACACGCGCGCATCGATATCGCCCACGCGGGACAGCTTCATTTCATATTCGTAACGGTCGGGCCGGTACAGCCCGTGCAACCACTGGATGGGTCGGTCTTCGGCGTCGAACACCAGGCGGCGCACCGACAACAGCGCCGAACCGACCGGCACTTCCAGCAACTTGGCGGTGCTGGCGTCGGCCAGCTTGGCCGAGATGTGCTGCTCCGCACGACCCAGGTTCACGCCGCTTTTTTCCAGCAGCACCAGAATGGGTTCGCGCGCCAGCTCGGCACGCCCAAAATGCGAGGCCAGCTGCGCCGGCACGTAGGTGGTGATGTGGGACACCGGCCCGTTGCGCGTGCTGCGCACGCGGACCGCCTTTTGCACCGCCTCACCGACGGGTATGTCCAGGGCCTGGGCGACCGCCTGCGAGGCCTGGACCTGCGACAGGTCCACCACCTTGATGCGGGTGCCCATGCTGATGCTCACCAGGTTGTCGAGCAGGCCGGTGCGGCCACTGCGCCGCGGGCCCGCCTCGGCCCCCACCGGGCTGGACAGTGCCGCTGGCTTGACGACCGTGCCGCGACCCCGCTGCCGGGTGATCAGGCCCTCGGTCGACAACAGCTCCAGCGCCTTGCGAACCGTGACACGGGACACGCCGAATTGCTCCACCAGGCTGATCTCGCCGGGCAGCCCTTGGGCGAAGCGTCCTTCGAGCAGGCCCTCCTTGAGCACCAGATAAATCTGGTGGTACTTGGGCAGGGGCATGTCGGCTTGCATGGATGCATCTTGATTCAGGTCTTATTGTTCTGTCAATAGGACATTTCAGGAGAATCGAGGCCGTGTGTCACCGTGGCGAAACCCATGACCGCAAGCCGCCCTGCCCGCGGTCACACAGAAGGCTCAGGCCCGGCCGGCCACCGTGACCTGGTCGCGCACCAGCCGGCCGTCCACGAGTTCGAGCACCCGGTCGCACCGCGCCGCCAGCCGGGGATCGTGGGTCACCACCAGGAACGAGGTGTTCAGCTCGGTGTGCATGCGCCGCATCAGGGCGAACACCTCGTCCGAGGACGCCGTGTCCAGGTTGCCCGTGGGTTCGTCGGCCAGCACCAGGGGCGGCTCCAGCACCATGGCCCGCGCGATGGCCACGCGTTGCTGCATGCCGCCCGACAACTCGCCCGGGCGTTTGCCCATGGCCTGCCCCAGACCGACGGCGTCCAGCATGGCACGGGCCTTGTCGCGTTGCCTGGACGTCACCCGGCCTTCGCGCATCAGCGCCGGCAAGGTCACGTTCTCCAGCGCGGTGAACGCCGGCAACAGGTGGTGGAACTGGAACACGAAGCCCAGCGTGGTGCGGCGGCGCAGCGTCAGGGCCTCGTCGTCCACACCCACCATCTCCTGGCCTTCGATCCGGTAGCTGCCCGAGGTCGCGCGTTCGAGCAGACCCAGGATGTTCAGCAGCGTGCTCTTGCCCGAGCCCGACGGCCCGATGAGGGCCACCAGTTCGCCGCGCGCGATGTTGAACGACACACCGTGCAGCACCTCGGCTTCGTTGGGCAGGCCGACGTTGTAGCGCTTGCTGACCGCGTTGAGTGCCAGCAGCGCGGACGATGGCTGGGCCACGGGCGTGGCGCTCATAGCCGGATCGCCTGTGCGGGGTCCAGCCGCGATGCGCGGCGCGCGGGGGCCACCGCCGCGAGCAGCCCGCAGAAGGTGGCCAGGCCGGCGATGCGCAGCGCCAGCCCCACTTCGAGCGTGATGTTGAACAAAGGCAGTCCATCCGAGCCCCGCACGAAATGGGTGAAGACCCAGATCAGCCCCACCGCCAGCAACACCCCCAGCGCCGAGCCGAGGGCGCCCACGATGAGGCCTTGCAACAGGAACACGCGCAGCACCTGCCCCCGGGTCGCGCCCATGGCGCGCAGGATGCCGATCTCGCGCTGCTTCTGCACCACCGACACCACCAGCACGCTGGCGATGCCCAGCACCACCACGACCATCACGACCCCGCGGATCACGGACGTGCTCACCGATTGCGCGTTCAGGGCCGACACCAGTTGCGCGTTCGCCTGCTGCCAGCTTTCGGCCTTGTAGGGCCAGCGGGCCGACAGCTCGTCCGCCAGGCCCTGGGCGGCCCAGATGTCCACCAGCGCGAGGTCCAGCCCGGTGGCGCTGCCGGGCAAGTCCACCAGGCTTTGCGCCGTTCGCAAAGGCACGATCACGGTGCGCCGGTTCAGCTCTTTGACTCCAAGGTCCACCAGGGCCGTGATGCGCAGGGCGTCTTCGACGCCGCCCGTGACGATGCCGATCCGGTCGCCCACCTGCACGCCCAGGTCCTGCGCCAGTTCGCGCCCGACGATGCCCTCGCCCGGCCCCAGCCTCGCGGTCCCGGCCACCACCTTGGACCGCAACTGGACGATGCGGTCGTAGCGCTCCAGGTCCACCCCCACCAGGGCGATCGCCTTGGTGGCCTCGCCGCGCACCGCCAGGCCAGCGGCCGACACCATGGGCGACACCGCAGCGACCTGCGGCAGCGCTTCCAGCTGGGGCAGCAGCAGCTGCCAGTTGTCGATGGAACGCGGGCGTTGCGCGCGGGCCTGGGTCTGCTCCAGCCGGCTGACCCCGGCGCCGGGCAGCGTGGGCACCACCCGCACCCGTTCGTCCAGCGGGCTCAGCGTGACATGGGCCTGCGCGCCCAGTGTCTTCTCGATCGTGTTGCGCTGCAGGCCGGTGATCAGGGCCGAGATGTAGGCGACCACCGCCACCCCCGCGGCCACCCCCACGATGATGAGCAGGGTCTGCATGCGACCCTCGCGCAGGAAGCGGACGGCCACGAGACTTTCAAATCCGAGCAGCATGGAAGATCCTCAGCGCCCCATGGCGTTGGTCATCGCGGCGCCCGCGTCTTCACGGGCGGGTACCTGGGCCGTGGCCGCCGATGCGCCGGCCACCGCGCGCACTCGGGCACCAGGCCCGGGCGCCGCGCCCACCAACACCTCCTCGCCCTCGCTCAAGCCATCGATCACCTCGACCCAGGCCAGCGTGCGCAAGCCCAGCCGCACCGGGCGGGCTTCGACGCGCCCGTCGCGCGCCACCCACACGGCCGGCTCAGCGCCCGCGTCACCCCGCAGAGCGCCCACAGGCACCACCAGCGCACGCTCGCGGCGCGCGGTCTCGACCTCGATCGACACCGTCATGTCTTCGCGCAAAAAGTCGGGAACTGGCGCCTGCAGGGAGAACTTGACCTCGATGGCGCCCCGCTGGGCATCGACCACCGGGGCGATCGACAGCACCTGTGCGCGGAACGCTTGCGTCGGGTAGGCGTCGGCCAGCACACTGGCCGGCTGCCCGGGCGCGAGCTGCTCCAGATACCGCTCGTCCACCTGCGCCACCAACTGCAAAGGACCTTTCAAGGCCAGTGTCAGCAGGGCACGGCCCGGCTGCACGATCTGTCCAGGCTCCACCGCGCGGGCGAGCACCCGGCCCTTGGCAGGCGCGGTGATCGCGGATTCCTTCAATCGCGCCTGCGCCGACTGGCGGGCCGCCGAGGCAACCGCCAGCTGCGCCTGGGCCTGCGCCACATCGGTGCCGGTGTCGGCATTGGCGGCGCGTTGCGCGCGCGCGGCGTCCAGCTGGGCCTGCGCCACGCCCACGGCACGGCGCGCCTCGTCCAGGCGGGACTGGCTCAGAAACCCCTGCCCCACCAGGCCCTGCGTGCGTTGCAGATCGGCGCGCGCGGCCGACAGCACCGACTCCGCCTGGGCCACGCTGGCCTGCACGGTCAACCTGCCCGTGCTGCGCAGCCCGTTCAACCGGGCGTGTGCCTGCTGTTCGCCGGCTTCGGCCTGCGCCAGGGCGGAGCGCAACTCGTCACCATCGAGCCGGACCAGCACATCGCCCTGCTCCACCGGCGCGCCCTCGCCCACCAGCACCTCGCGCACCCGGCCGGTCAGGGTGCTCCCCACGTCCACCCGCGACGACGTCGCCACGCGGGCGGAGAACTGCAGCGTGCGCACCAGCGGTGCCAGGCTGGCGTTGACAGCAGCCACCGGCGGCGGCCGCAAGCCCCACCACGCCAGCCAGGCGATGGCGAACAGGGCCACCAACACACCAGAGGACCACCGGAGAAAACGCTGCGTCATGGCCTATTCTTTCCGACATAAAGGTGCGTTGCGCTGACATCCGTCACAAAACACAGCGGCCTGCACGGGCCATGTGCCCTCGAATAGACTGAAACCGCACGCCAATCGAACGCGTGCCGCGCCGCCGGGGGCTTCATCCCGGACCCGCGCTCCCCACGCCCGCATGAGCACCCCGTTGAAACCTCGAACCATCCGCGCAGGCGATGCGCTGCTGACATGAACACCCGCGTGATCATCGTGGGCGGGGGCTTGAGCGGGCTGTACGCCGCCCACCGCCTGACGCAACAAGGCGTCGAAGACTGGGTTCTGCTGGAGGCGCGCCGCCAGACGGGTGGACGCATCGTGTCGGTGCCCGCGAACAACGCCCGCGCCCTGGATGCCCACCAGCCGCCCGCCGCAGACCGCTTCGATCTGGGCCCCTCCTGGTTCTGGCCGGGCTACCAGCGGCAACTCGATCGGCTCGTGACCGCCTTGGGGCTGCAGACGTTTGAACAGCACGACAGCGGCGACCTGCTGGTGGAGCGAGCCCCCCACCAGCCCGCGGTGCGCGCACGCGGTTATGCGAACGAGCCGCCCTCCATGCGCCTGGCGGGCGGCATGGCGGCCCTGACCGATGCGCTGCGCAGCGGCCTGGACCCGGCGCGCGTGCAGACGGGTCAGGTGGTGCGCAGCCTGCGCCGGGACGGTGCACACGTGGCCGTGGACAGCGAGGGCGCCCAGGGCCAAGCCACCACCTGGCGCGCCGACCATGTGCTGCTGGCCCTGCCGCCGCGCCTGGCCACCGATGCGATCCGCTTCCAGCCCGAACTGCCCGCAGCGCTGGCCCGCCAGTGGCAACAGACCCCGACCTGGATGGCGCCCCACGCCAAGTACCTGGCCGTCTACGAACGACCGTTCTGGCGCGAGCAGGGGCTGTCCGGGGCGGCCCGCAGCGCGTGGGGCCCCATGGTGGAAATCCACGACGCATCAATGCCCGGCGGCCACGCGGCGCTGTTCGGCTTTTTGGGGGTGCCCGCCCCTGCGCGGGCGCGCCTGGGCGATGCCGAACTGCGATCGCTCTGCCGCGCGCAGTTCGCACGACTCTTTGGACCCGACGCGGCGCTGCCGGTGATGGACGTGGTCCAGGACTGGGCGCAGGAGGTGTTCACCTCGACCGATGCGGACGTGCGTGGCGGCGGTGAACACCCTTCGGCGCCAGCTGCGGTGGCGGCCGACGGCCCGTGGCACGGCCACCTCACCGGCATCGGCAGCGAGTGGTCGCCGCAGTTTCCCGGCTATGTCGCTGGTGCGATCGAGGCGGCCGAAGCGGGAGTGCAAGCGTGGATGCAGGGAGCTGCGCAGAGACCGGGTTGATTCGGAGCCAGAGTGGCTGGTCGGCACACGCTGATCGCGCTCCATGCACGCGCAATCGCTGGCACAGCAACGAAGCGGCCCGTCGCATCCACGCCCATCAGAGTCAGCAGCCCGCAGCAACACGGGGCCCAGAAAGACGAAAGGCTCCCACT
>NZ_JBPCSJ010000577.1:0-2747 GCF_051007235.1 Hydrogenophaga sp.
GCGGTGCCCTGGCCCGAAGCCGCTGCACCCGCAGCGGCTTTTTTCTTGGAGGTCACGTGATCGAAACACAACTCTGGCACCCGGTCATCGCGGGCATGCACCTGCGCAACGAGCCGGTGGCCGTGTCGCTGCTGGGGCAGGACGTCGTGCTGTGGCGCGAGCACGGCCATGAGGGGCAGCCCGGCGTGGTGCACGCCTGGGCCGACCGCTGCCCGCACCGCGGGGCGAAGCTGTCGCTGGGGCGGGTGCTCACGCACCTGCACGGCGCGCGGCTGGAGTGTCCATACCACGGCTGGCAGTTCGCGGGCGATGGTGCGGCGGCGCAGGGCCACCACGGTGCGCCGGTGGCCGTGGGGCGCTGCGTGCACGTGCCGGCCGCCCCGACCTTCGAGCCCCCCGCCGCACATTGCGCCCAACGGTTCGAGGCGCAGGAACGCCACGGCCTGGTCTGGGTCCGGCTGGAGCGGCCCGACCGGTCGCAGCTGCCGGCCTCGCTGTCATCTCCGCCGGCGTTCGAGCCCTGGGACGATCCGCTGTGGCGCCAGGTCATCTGCGGCCCCTATGTCGTTGACACCAGCGCCCCACGCCTGGTGGAAAATTTCCTGGACCTGAGCCACTTTGGCTTTGTGCACGAGGGCTGGCTGGGCGCGCGCAGCCACGCGCAGGTGGACACCGGCCGCGTGGAAGAGGGCGCCGACGGCGTGCACGCGCGCGAATGCAAGGCCTGGCAACCCCAGGGCTACGCGGGCGCCGAGGGCGGCGGCTGGGTGGCGTACCGCTACACCGTGCCGCACCCGTTCGCCGCCATCCTGCGCAAGGACGCGGCCGAGGGCGATCCGGTGAGCAACGCCATCGCGCTGTTCATCCGTCCCGACGGCCCCGAGGCCTGCACCGCCTGGTTCGCCATGGCCACGCTGGGCGACCTGAGCGACGACGAGGAGCTGCGCGCTTTCCAGGACACGGTGTTTGGGCAGGACAAGCCCATCGTCGAATCGCAAAGTCCCACGCGCCTGCCCATCGGCCAGGACGGCGCGATTGCCGAAGTGCACGGCCCGGCCGACCGCATGTCCAGTGCCTACCGCCGTTATCTGGCCCGCACCGGTGTTTCACTCGGTGTCTGTTGAAAGGAAACCCATGAACGCCATCGAACTCGCCCGCGCCATCCCCAAGGCCGAACTGCACATCCACATCGAAGGCTCCCTCGAACCCGAGCTGATCTTCCAGCTCGCGCAACGCAACGGGGTGGCCCTGAGCTACCCCAGTGTGGAAGCGCTGCGCGCCGCCTACGCCTTCACCGACCTGCAGAGCTTTCTGGACATCTACTACGCCGGCGCCAGCGTGCTGCTGCAGCCGCAGGACTTCCACGACATGGCCTGGGCGTACTTCCTGCGCGCCAAGGCCGACAACGTCATCCATACCGAACTCTTCTTCGACCCCCAGACCCACACCGCGCGCGGCGTGCCCATGGCCTCGGTGATCGATGGTCTGTCCGGCGCTTGCCAGAAAGCCGAAGCCGAGCTGGGCATCAGCTCGGCGCTGATCCTGTGTTTCCTGCGCCACTTGAGCGAGGAAGACGCGTTCGCCACCCTCCAAGCGGCGCTGCCCTACCGCGAGCACTTCATCGGCGTCGGACTCGATTCAAGCGAGCTGGGCCACCCGCCGGAAAAGTTCGAACGCGTGTTCGCGCGCTGCCGCGAGCTGGGCCTGAAGGTCGTGGCCCACGCGGGTGAAGAAGGACCGCCCGAGTACATGTGGCAGGCCATCGACCTGCTCAAGGTGCAGCGCATCGACCACGGGGTGGCCGCGCTGCAGGACCCGCTGCTCATGGCCGAGCTGGCGCACACGCGGCTGCCACTGACGGTGTGCCCGCTGTCCAACCTCAAGCTTTGCGTGGTGAACGACCTGCGCGACCACGGCTTGAAGACCATGCTCGACGCCGGTCTGTGCGTGACCATCAACTCCGACGACCCGGCCTATTTCGGTGGCTACATGAACGCCAACTTCGAGCAGACGGTGGCGGCGCTTCAGCTCAGCCGCGAGGACGTGGTGCAACTGGCGAAGAACAGTTTTGAAGCCAGCTTCATCAGCGACCAGCGGCGGGCCGCCTGCATGGCCCAGCTGCGGGCGGTGGCCAGCACCTGAACCGGCGACGGGGTGCGCCGCTGCGCGCGTGACTGCGGGGCCGGGGGCGATGCCGGACAATGCGGAGTTTGTCCGACTGCCGTTCCGAGGTTCCGTTTTGCCACTGCCCGCGCCCCAGCCCCGCCAGCCCATGCACACCCGTCGCGTCGAGTACCGCGGCTTCCAGCGCGACGATGGCCTCTGGGACATCGAAGGCGAACTGCACGACAGCAAGCCGCACGCGTTTGAAATCCAGGGCGAAGGCGAATGGGCGCCGCACGAGGCCATCCACCACATGAGCATCCGCGTCACGGTGGACGAGTCCATGCTGATCCGCGAGGTGCAGGCGTGCATGGACGCGCACCCGCACGACCCCTGCCCGCAGGCCATGCCGCCCATGCAGGGCCTGGTGGGTGAGACCCTGGGCAAGGGCTGGCGCAAGACCATCGAACGCCACCTGGGCGGCACGGTGGGTTGCACCCACCTGCGCGAACTGCTGTTCAACCTGGCCACGGCCGCGTTCCAGACCCGGTCGGCTTCGTTCGCCCCGCCCCCTGACGGCCGCCCGCCCATGCACCTGGGCCAGTGCAAGGCCTGGGCCTTCGACGGACCGGTGGTCGAGAAGG
>NZ_JBPCSJ010000578.1:0-5031 GCF_051007235.1 Hydrogenophaga sp.
GTTCTGCAGGTTGGGGTCGTTGCTGGACAGGCGCCCGGTCACGGCCACCGCCTGGGCGTAGTGGGTGTGCACGCGGCCGGTCTTCGGGTCGGCCATCTGCGCCAGCTTGTCGGTGTAAGTGCCCTTGAGCTTGATCAGGCTGCGGTGCTCCAGGATCTTGGCCGGCAGGGGGTAGTCCTCGGCCAGTTTTTCCAGCACCTCTTCATCGGTGCTGCGCGCGCCGGTGGCGGTTTTCTTGATGACCGGTAGGCCCAGCTTGTCGAAGAAGATCTCGCCCAGCTGTTTGGGGCTGCTGAGGTTGAAGGGCTGTCCGGCGATCTCGTACGCCTCCTGCTCCAGCGCGAAGATGCGCTGGCCCAGTTCGTGGCTTTGTTTGGCCAGCGTGGGTGCGTCGATCAGCACGCCGTTGCGTTCGATGCGGTAGAGCGTTTCGCTGCTGGCGATTTCCAGTTCGTAGATGAACTTCAGCTTGGCATCGGCCTCGATCTGCGGCCACAGCACGCGGTGCACGTCCAGGGTCTGGTCGCTGTCCTCGCACGAGTATTCGGCGGCCTTGGCCACGTCAACCTGCGCGAACGGGATCTGGTGCGCGCCCTTGCCGCATAGGTCTTCGTACTGGATACCGCTGCGGCCCAGGTGGCGCTCGGCCAGGCTGCTCAGGCCGTGTGGCTTGTGCACCTCCAGCACGTAGCTCTGCAGCATGGTGTCGTGCACATAGCCCTGCACCTCGATGCCGTGGTTGGCGAACACGTGACGGTCGTACTTGATGTGTTGTCCGAGCTTGTGCTTGGCCGGGTTCTCCAGCCAGGGATTGAGCCGGGCCAGCACCGCGTCCAGCGGCAGCTGCTCGGGCGCGTCCGGTCCTTCGTGATTGAGCGGGATGTAGGCCGCCTCGCCCGGCGTCACGCTGAAGCTGATGCCCACGATCTGCGCCACCATGTCGTCCAGCGAGGTGGTTTCGGTGTCGATGGCGGTGAGCTCGGCGGCTTCGATCTTCGTCAGCCAGCGGTCGAAGGCGTCCCAGGTGAAGATGGTGTCGTACGTCAGGTGGCTGGCGCGTGGCGCGGCCGCGGCGGGTTCGGCGAACAGGTCGTCGGTGCCGCCCGGCGCCGCAGCGGGTGCCGGCGTGGATGCTGGCGTTGTGGGTTCGCCACCGCCCAAGGCTTTGGCCAGGCCCTTGAAGCCGTAGGTTTCGTAGAACGTGCGCAGCGGCGCGGTCTGCGGCTCGCCCATGCGCACCGCGTCCAGCGCCGGCAGGCCGGGCACCCAGCCGTTGAGGTCGCAGTCGGTCTTGATGGTCAGCAGCTGCCGGCCGGTGGGCAGCCAGTCCAGCGCCTTGCGCAGCTTCTCGCCCACGGCACCTTTCACCTGATCCGCCTGCGCGATGAGGGCGTCCACCGAGCCGTATTCCTGCAACAGCTTCACGGCGGTCTTGGGGCCCACGCCCTGCACGCCGGGCACGTTGTCCACCTGGTCGCCCACCAGCATCTGGTAGTCCAGCATCAGGCGGGCGGGCACGCCGAACTCGGCCTCCACGCCGGCCAGGTCGCGCACCTTGCCGCTCATGGTGTCGATGATGGTGATGTGCTGGTTCACCAGCTGCGCCAGGTCCTTGTCGCCGCTGCTGATCAGCACCTCGATGCCCTGCTGCGCCGCCGTCACGGCCAGGGTGCCGATCACGTCATCGGCCTCCACGCCGGGCACGTCCAGCACCGGCCAGCCCGAGAGGCGCACCACTTCGTGGATGGGCACGATCTGGCTGCGCAGGTCGTCCGGCATGGGGCTGCGCTGGGCCTTGTAGTCGGGGTAGAGGGCGTCGCGGAAGGTAGGCCCCTTGGCGTCGAACACGCAGGCCGCCCAGGTGGACGGGTAATCCTTGAGCAGCTTCTGCATCATGTTGATCATGATGCGGATGGCGCCAGTCTTGAGCACCGTGCCGTCGGACAGGGTGGTGCTCATGGCCTCGCCGCCGGCAAAGAAGGCACGGTAGAGATAACTGGAGCCGTCGACGAGCAGCAGGCGCGGGGTGGTCGGGGTTTGTTCGGGCATGGGGGCGATTGTCGGGGATGCATGGCCCCACCGCGGGCGCCGCCGGGGGCGGCCTGCCTACAATCCGGGCATGTCCCGCACACTTGCCCCCCGCCACCCGCTGCTGGCCGCCATGCTCGCCCTGTGCGCCAGCGCCGCCCTGGCCCAGGCCGCGCTCCCGCCGGCCGCACCGGCTCCGGCCGATGCCACCGAGCCGCGCATCGAACGCATCCAGCACGAAGACGCGCTCACCCGCGTGGACGAGCTGCGCGTGGCCGGGCAGACCCGCAGCATCACGGTGCAGCCCAAGAACGGCGCCCCGGCCTACGACGTGGCCCCCGCCACCGGTGGCGAAGACCCCAACGCCGCCCGCAACGGCAGCACCGGCAAAAGCCGCTGGCGCCTGCTGGATTTCTGATCTCCCCTCCCCCAACCCCATGGCCGTCTACACCGAAGTCCCGTTTGCGCAAGCCGCCGCCCTCATCGAACGCCTGAACCTGGGCGTGCTGACCGACCTGCGCGGCATCCAGGGCGGCATTGAAAACACCAACTACTTCGTCACCTGCGAGCGCGACGGCACGACCGAGGAGCACGTGCTCACCGTGTTCGAGCGCCTGAGCTTCGAGCAGCTGCCCTACTACCTGCAGCTGATGAAGCACCTGGCGGGCAAGGGCATCCCGGTACCGGCGCCGGCCGGCGACGCGCAGGGCAACATCCTGCACACCCTGCAAGGCAAGCCCGCCGCGGTGGTGGAAAAACTGCACGGCAAAAGCAACCTGGCCCCGGGCGTGGAACATTGCCGCGCCGTGGGCGACATGCTGGCGCGCATGCACCTGGCCGGGCGTGACTTCGCCCTGAGCCAGCCCAACCTGCGCGGCCTGCCCTGGTGGAACGAGACCGTGCCGGTGGTGCTGCCGCACCTGAGCGACGCGCAGCGCGCCCTGATCCGCACCGAACTGGCCTACCAGAACCACGTGGCCGCCAGCGCGGCCAGCACCGCCCTGCCGCGCGGCCCGGTGCACGCCGACCTGTTCCGCGACAACGTGATGTTCGAAGGCGAGCAGCTCACCGGCTTCTTCGACTTCTATTTCGCCGGGAACGACAGCTTCCTGTTCGACCTGGCGGTGTGCCTGAACGACTGGTGCATCCGCCACGCGGCCGACGACACCGACGGCCAGCACGACGAAGCACGCGCCCAGGCCATGCTGGCCGCCTACCAGGCGGTGCGCCCGCTGACCGCTGCCGAACGCCAGCTGCTCCCCGCCATGCTGCGCGCCGGCGCCCTGCGCTTCTGGCTCTCGCGCCTGTGGGACTGGCACCTGCCCCGCGAAGCCAGCATGCTGCAACCGCACGACCCCACGCATTTCGAGCGCGTGCTGCGCCACCGCGTGGCCCAGACCACCCAGCGCGAGCCTGGCCTGCTGACCGCGGAGGCCACGGCCACATGAAACTCAACGTCGTTCCCGCCCGCACCGGCCTGACCTGGGTGCGCCTGGGTGTGCGCACCTTCCTGCGCCAGCCGCTGGCCATGGGGGGCCTGTTCTTCATGTTCATGGGCTCGGTGTCGGTGCTGTCGGCGGTGCCGCTGATCGGTGCCGCGCTGGCGCTGGTGCTGGTGCCGGCCGCCACGCTGGGGCTGATGGCCGCCAGCCGCGAGGCCGAGGCCGGGCGTTTCCCCATGCCGCTGACGCTGGTGACCGCCTTTCGCGAAGGGCCCCAGCGCACCAAGGCCATGCTCACGCTGGGCGCCGGTTACGCCGGGGTGATCCTGCTGCTCATGCTGCTGGCAGCCTTGCTGGCCAGTGGCGGTGAGGCCGCGCCGGCCCTGAACGACGGCGAGGTCACGCCCGAAGCGGTGCGCGCCGCCTTCTCCGGTGGCGAGATCTGGTGGATGCTGCTGCTCTACCTGCCGGTGCTGGCCGCCTTCTGGCACGCGCCGGCGCTGGTGCACTGGCACAGCGTCAGCCCGGTCAAGAGCCTGTTCTTCAGCCTGCTGGCCTGCTGGGCCAACAAGGGCGCCATGCTGGTGTTCATGGGCGGGTGGATGGTGGTGTTCGCCACCGTCGGCCTGCTGCTGAGCCTGCTGGCCGGCCTGCTGGGCAGCGCCGAGGCCCTGCAGGTGGTGCTGTACCCGCTGGTGCTGCTGATGGCCGCGATGTTCCACACCTCGATCTGGTTCACCTTCCGCGACAGCTTCCTGGACGAGGCGACCACCGCGCCCACCACCACCGGAGACCCCGCATGACCGCACACACCCTGCAAGGCCGCAGCGAGGCCGAAGTCACCTGGTTCCAGCGCCGCGAGGCCATCGCCGCCGCGGGCGCCTGGCTGGCCCTGGGCGGCTGGGACACGGCGGCCGCACAGCAACGCGGCAACGTGGTGGAGTTCGTGGGCGACATCCTGCTCAACGGCCGGCGCATGTTGCCGCAGCAGACGGTGCAGACCGGCGACGAAGTCCAGACCGGCCCCGGCTCGCGCCTGGTGTTCGTCATCGGCGACGCGGCCTTCCACGTGCGGCAGAACTCGCGCCTGAGCGTCGAACGCGGCGCCACGCTCAACGCCGTGAGCCTGCTGCGCCTGCTCACCGGTGCGGTGGTCAGCGTGTTCGGCCGCGGCAGCAACCGCACCATCAGCACCCCCACGCTGACCGCCGGCATCCGCGGCACCGGCGTGTACACCGAGGTGATGGACGACCAGGGCGGCCGCACCTATTTCTGCAACTGCTATGGCGCGGTGGACGTGGCCGCCGGCACCGACCGCGCGTTCTCGCAGGCCAGCTACCACCAGAGCTTCTGGGGTGAGCCGGCGGCGCGCAATGGCCGCTTCATCCGCCCGGCCAACGCCATCAACCACACCGACGAGGAACTGGAGTTCCTGGCCCGCCTGGTCGGCCAGCGCACCGCCTGGCAGATCGCGGGCAGGAAGGGCATCAAGGACGGCAAGGGCTACATGGACGACCAGGCCGGCCAGATGCACCCGGCGATGACGATGCCGGTGCGCTGA